>CAZKHZ010000171.1:0-8154 GCA_964552715.1 uncultured Chitinophagaceae bacterium
CTATTGATGAATCTGCTATTCCAAATTGGTTTATTACACATTACCTAAGTAAGGTAGCTCATTAGTAAAAAATTTTCATGGTGATGATTAGTGCAAATAGATTGCACCGATACCCCATTTCTTTGCAGCATCAAACAAAGAAGTATGACAAACGCAATTACAATTTTCGACCATTTGCATTTCGGCACGCCCACTACTGAACAACGCAACGCGATGGAGGGTATGGCGGATTTTTCTAAAAAGGAGAATACCGATGACTTTATGATATTGTGTGGAGCTGCTGGCACAGGTAAAACATCTATTGTGAGTGCTTTTATAAATTACCTAAATAGCTTGGACATCAGCTATCAGATTGCTGCGCCCACTGGCAGGGCTGCGCGTATTATTGGCAGAAAGAGTAAAACATTGAGTAGCACTGTGCACTCTATGATTTACACAGCAAAGTCTGATAAAAAAACAGGCGTGCTGCAATGGCTTCTGAAACAAAATATGAGCAGCAAACCTTGCATCTTTATTATTGACGAGGCATCTATGCTGGCAAGTATGCCTGATAATGACGAGCTATCACTTTTTAGAAGTAATACCTCTATATTGGAAGGACTGGCGGCTTTTATCAAAAACGGTAATCCTCAAAATAAGGTTTTGTTTTTAGGCGACCGTTATCAGATGCCGCCTATGTACGAAAAGCATTCGCGTGCGTTGAGTGCAGAATACCTTGAGAAGAAGTTCAATTGGAAAGGGAAAACCAATTTGCTGACAGAAGTGAAACGTCAGGAAGATGGTAGCTGCATTATGAAAAATGCAGTGAATACACGAAAAGCCATTGACGAGGGTAAGACGGCTGTAAAGTTGGATGCACCGAGAGTTGCAAATTCATGGCGCGCTGCTGAAAGTTATGTGCATGACTTTTTAAACAAGGGTAGCGAACATGTGATTTCAATAGGTGCTACGCATAACATGAATAAAGCCTTTAATCAGGCTGCGCGCGAGAGGCTGTTTGGTAAAAATGCTATGCTGCTGGAGCCGGGCGACCTGATGATGGTGACTACCAACTGGACGAGAAATTCGCACAGACTATACAATGGAGATCATGTAACCGTGAAGGAAATTTATCCCGAACTAGTGGAGAAAGTAGCAGGCGTACATTTTGTGCCCATCAAAGTGGTTTTAAAAGATGAAAATGGTAAGGAAGAAGAAATCAGCGACTATCTTTTGGTGGAGAGCATCTCGGCTAAAAATGGTCAGCTAAGCACTGAGCAGGAAGGCAATTTGCGGGCTGAAAGATTTCGTAAAAGTCTTAAATTTGGCGAAACGGGATTTCCTGAAGACGACCGCTACGTAGGTGCTTTAAGGCTCAATTACGGATACGCAATTACATGCCACAAAGCACAAGGCGGTGAGTGGAATAAGGTTTACCTGAATACTTTTCACTTTCCTTGTCTTCGCTCTCAATACACTGCTGTAACAAGAGCTAAGCAAGAATTGATTCTTTACTAAATACAGACGATGCAACAACTTGAATTATTTATCAAAGAGAAAAAATTAGCTTATCCTGATACTCAGCTAAAGGCTATCATTTATTACATTGCACAAATGGATATTGAGATGTTGAGTGCTTGTTTGGAAGGTGATAAAACCTATCAAGATTTACCGAAGTTTATGTTTTTGCACAAACTATCTAAGGCATTTGAAAAGTTTGAAAAGGCGGGCGATAAAGTGCTTAGTACACACAAGGGCGTTTGCGGTAGCTGCACAAAAGGCTGTGACGGATTAACTTTTTTAGGAAAGCAAGGTGAGTATATTGATTTACTTTTTGTTGTGGCAAATCAAGAGATAAAAGACATTTATGAGTGTTCAAATCTCGTCAACCTTAAGAAAGTTAATAGGAAGTTGAATCGGGTTTATATTGAGCCACTAATGGATATATTTCCCTTTGAAGATGATTCAAACAATCATTCTGATTGAGGTTGATGTACCACATTGCTGAGATGTAAAATCAACTATGCTTTATCAAGTGTCTTCTTTATTAGCGTTAAAATCTTAGCACTTTCAAAAGCAAAAGTGAGCCTCTTTACTTTGTCTTAAAATACTTTGACTGGTAGGCGATATTGTAAGGGCAATAATTTTTTTCTGCCGTAAACAATAAATATTTTGTGTTTGCGTATAATAATCGTAAACAAAAAATGAAGGGTGCGGTTGAAGCACTTTTTTAAAAACTAAAAACAGATTTAAGCATGAAGTGAGCAGTTACTTTTTTCTAAACATAAATTCATAAAAATGAAAAGGGAAAACAGTAATCGTGTTGCCATAATTAATACATCAGTTTCTTACTGTGATGACCACATTGCTGATACAGCAGGAATTCCACAATTTACTTTGAAGGTGACTGAGGTGAAGTCGAAGATGGTGTTGGTGAATGCATTGAACCAGATTGCCAGCGGGACTTCGAGTGGTGTAACCTTTGATACCAAATTGATAAGGGGTGCGATGACAAATCTTGCCTACAAGTGTGCTATTGCCACGCTGGCTTATGCCAATGATATGGAGAACAACACATGGAGGGTGTTGGTGAAAATGACCATGTAGGATTTTGATGAGGCGAGGGGGTACAGCTATTAATGTCCCTATTTTCTTGCTTTTTCTAAAATTGAAAATAGATGAATGGGTTCATGCCCATGGAAAGTACTTGATATACACCAACAATTACAATCAATGTAGCCAGCAATTGCACTGCCATGCCAGAAGAAGCAAAAAGATTTCGGTACTTTTCTTTTGCCGATTCCGGCAACCAATGAATAATAAAACCGCCCAACAAAAACAGGCATACCATTTTATATCCCATGATTACATCCCATGCCACATTAAAATTCAAATTGTAAGTCAATTGTCGCAGCATATCATTAGCGGCAAAAAATTCGGTGAGAATATTATGTGTTTCATTCAATTCACCCCAAGTGTTTTTTGAACCTGTGCGAAACCATATCCGAGTGAATGTGATGAAATGGAAAGTGATAATGATGGCTATCAGTTTTCGCCACCAAAGATTTTCTCCTGTCTTTTTTACAATCCGCTTCCATAATTTATAGAACAGTAATCCTGCACCATTTAAGCCGCCCCATATCACAAAATTCCAGCTTGCGCCATGCCATAAACCACCCACCAACATGGTTAGCATCATGTTAAGGTTTGTACTCAATTCTTTTTGAAATGCCGGAAACAATACGGAACAAGCAAGAATAATACCAAGCACATTCACTGTAGCATAACGTACCAATACATTGTCGGAAGCCAATACTATGAATCCTGCAATTGCTATTAGTGCGATGTAAGTAAACCATGTGCCTTTTTTGTTGCCGCCAATGGAGATGTAGAGATAATCTTTTAACCAACTTGAAAGTGATATGTGCCAACGTTTCCAAAAGTCTGCAACACTATCTGCTTTGTATGGCGAATTGAAATTTTTGTTTAAGTGAAAGCCCATCAACATTGCCACACCAATGGCAATATCCGTGTAGCCCGAAAAGTCGGCATATACCTGAAGCGAGTAGGCATATAAAGCCAATAAATTTTCAAAACCTGTGTATGAAACAGGATTAGAAAACACCCTATCCACAAGATTGATAGCAATGTAATCTGCTAGAAATATTTTCTTTATCAATCCGTTTAAAATCCAGAACAGCGCAATACCAAACTGATGTTTAGTAAGTTGATACTCTTTATAAAGTTGCGGTATAAAATCTGCTGCGCGCACAATGGGACCTGCCACCAATTGAGGAAAGAACGATACATAAAAACCAAAGTCTAAGAAACTTTTTACTGGCGCAATTCTGTTTCGGAAGATGTCAATGGCATAGCTCATGGTTTGAAAAGTGTAGAAGGAAATACCAATAGGCAGAATGATTTTATCTACCTTAAAAGTAGTAGCAAAAAAATTGTTGGAGAGTGCAGCGAAATGATTGATAGGATGAAAGATTGAACCAAAAAGATTATTGAAAGAGTCGGTAAAAAAGTAGGCGTATTTGAAATACACCAACAGCGATAAATTCAATGTAATGCTGAGTATGAGCCAAAGTTTTTTAGTAATTGGAGTTTCGGCTTTTGCAATTCTGAATCCCAGCAGATAGTCGCAGGTGATACTAAAAACAAGTAGGAGAAAAAAAAGCCCGCTAGTTTTGTAATAAAAAAACAGACTCACTAAAAACAGAAAGGCATTGCGCCATGCAAGTCTTTTATAAATCACAGAAAACATCGCAAGCACCACTGCAAAAAAGCCCCAGAAGTATAAGCCCGTGAATATGATGGGTGCATCCGGGTTGTAAAGCAATATGTATTCAATCCATTCCTTCACTGCAGTTGCTAGTTTGTTTTTTTCAATGAAATGAATCTTTCAAAATCGCGCTTGATAGCATCAAAAAGCAAATCAGCTTTTAGTTGATAACCTTCATTTGTAAAATGCACTTTGTCTGGCTTAGCTAATTTTTCTGCCTCCCACTTTTTAATAGAATTTAAACCTCCCATGATGGTAAAAAAATCCCACACAGCAACGTTCTCCTGTTTACTGAGTTCAAACATTGCATCGCGTACTTTTAGTGCATTCTTGTTAGGATACTTGCGCTTATAATAGCTATCGTTGTTGGTGATAAAAATAAATTTTACCTCACTGTTCACGCTGCGAATTCTATTCATTAACGCCAAATAATTTTGCTTGTACTCTTCTACTTTAAATTCATCTGTAGGCATATATGCATCATTAATGCCAATGCCAAAAACTACTAAATCGGGCACTGCGGTTTCGAGATGTTGTTCCAATTTTTCGCAGCGCAGATAAGTTGGCACTGAAGCTCCATTTATGCCAACTGCGCTGTACGTTAAGCCCGCAACATCATTCAAAAACTGAAAGCCTTGCAATTCAAATCTTGCGGCTTCATTAGTTGTTGTTTTTACAAAGCGCAATTCCAAACTATCTACTGCTTTAGAAAAGTAAATGCGGGTAATTCCTTGTACACTATCAATTTCAATAGAGGTCAATTCCTGGTTTAAAGATTCAATATTATAGTCCCCCAAATTGGTGTTGTGGTAAACAATTGCTGAAGAAAAAAGGTATCGTGCAGAATCTGTGCGATTGACTTTAACTACACATGTCGCAACGCTATCAGTGGTGCTTGTCTGCACCGCAGCCAAACCCCACTGGCAGCTATCGCTATTGCGCGCTGCTCGACAACTTTTCCATGTTCCAGTATAGGTTGTTTTAATCTCCGCAGGGCTATTGGTGTTCGCCATTTTGTAAGGAAAAAAGAATCCGTATTGCCCGTGAATGCTATCGCTGATGTTTTGAAAATTGCTGCGCATTTTGCCAGTAAGCACTCCGGCTTGCACATGCGAACCACCAATATGCAATACATTTAATTTCCCTTTTTTTGTGGTAATGAGAGAGTATAGTTTTTCATAAAATGGAAAGAGCGCAGCACTATCTCCTGCATAACTCAATCTGTTTTCATCAAGCTTAATGAATGGATAATCAGCAGCAATCTTTTCAGCATTCCATGAAGCAGGGCTGCGCAAAACCACAGCGTTTTCAGGCTCACCGTTTTTGTTTAAGGGTTGCACCGAAGAAACCAATGGCAATTCTGCCATCAATAAAAATACACTAAGGAGTAGCCACAGGTTTTTTCCAGTCATTAAATTCAGATAGTAGATGTTTTGTAAAAAGTTCAGCCACCGTTTTTGCCCCTGCCGGAGAAAAGTGAATGTAATCGGGTGCAGCAAGTGGCGGCTCGGCTGCTACCCAGTTCAGCATAGAATTTTTGCCACCCATCACTTCATACATATCCCAAAATGCACAGCCATTCTTTAATGCAGTTTGCTTTAGTGCATCGCGTACAAATTCTAAGTTTGGAAAGGTTTGCATTTCACCATCAATTGAAGTACTCATATCTGATGGACCAATGACCAAGAAAGATGCAAGAGGTTGAATTGACCTTAAATACCTTATCTGCGAAGCAATAAATTTTCCGTATTGCGCGGCATGTGCAGAGTCGGTGATATATGGCACGGTGTTGCCACCATATTGCAAAATAATCAAGCCCAAATTCTGATTACTAAATGCAGCATCAAGATGATTTTTTTCCATTTTGCGAAACACCGTTCCTGAGCCGCCTCGCATAGCAATATTATCTACAATTATTCCATCATTGCTCTCTAATGAAACGCCATAAATATCAGGTGAAGTGTCGCTAGTAAATTTTATTATTAATTCACTTGGTGTTACAGTAAAGTACTTGGTAATTTTATTGTATTTAATTCCTGCTTCAATTGTTTCATCTGAAACAGTTTCTCCATTCACCGCAAACTCAATTTTGCATTCTGCTGCTACGTTTCCTAAATGTAAAACAGCCTTTGTATATTTTCTTACGCTTGCAAAACCGGCTTTTGATGGAATGAATTTTAACCATGCAGTTTTGTTCTCCTCACTTACTTCAAACCTAGCTATACATGCAAGCGCACCAAAGTTGCTGTGGGGAAGATTGTTTGCCGCGCCACCGAACAAAGCATAGCGTTTCCAATTGTCAGAAGCACTTTGTTGAATAGCTATGGATGGCACAACCTCAATTGTAGGCAACATACCTGGACCACTGCCACCAAATCTACTTTGCAAAGTGTTTCGTAAAAAAGATGTAATTCTATCACCTTCAATTTGCGAATCTCCGTAATGCAAAATACGAAGAGAAGTGCCTTGCGATTGCAAGCCTTCCAGCCCTGCAAAAAAATTATGCAATGGATGTTTTTCGCCTTTTGTGTATTGAATATTAAGGCTGGTAAGTAGAGCTGAGGCTGCATCTTTTTGCTGCTTCGTTTTATCAAACCCTTCTTTTGTTTTTAATGAATCTTCAGCATCATAAATTGCAAGTAATTTCTCAACCGAGATTGCCTTGGTTTTTGAGGAATCACTAAGTGCAAAAACCTTCGCTAATGTTGCAAAGCGCAAATGAAATTCGCCTAACAAAATGCCTTGCTCGGGAAACACCCAAGCAAGCGATGCACAAAGCACACCAACAGTAAGTAAAAACAATAAAGCTTTGTAAGGCTTAAACATTTCAGCGGGTGAAGTTATACTTCATTCCAATTGCTGTAACCAAACATTTCCCTGCCACCCAGAAACTTGTTTTCAATGTAAGACAATATGCGATTCTTCAGCCGCTCGTGTTTCAGTTTGGGGCGGTTGCTTTTTATCTGTTTTGTATAATTCAATTTGTGTTGCCAGTCTAATTTTTGAATGTAGGTTTCCATCACTTTCGGATGTGTTCCTTCAAACACTGGAATCAAACTAAGCGCGCCAAAATCAAACTCATTTTTCAATACGCTATATGCTTTTTCTATTTTTTCTTTTCCGTGATGCATACCGTCTTGTTCTTTCTTTTTTGCTTGCATCAAATGTGGCGGACGCACCCACCCATAATGATATACATGCGCATCAATTGCCTTAACATTAAGTTTCTCAAAATCATTTTTTCTGAATGATTGCGCATCTTTGTAAGAGAAAATATTTGCACCATTGCGCACTATTCTAATCTCTCTTTTATACCATCCGTGAAAAGGCATATAATGGTCGTAGTCTGCAAAAAAGTGATGGTATTTAAAGAGTAGTCCATCCACAACTTTGTTATCTAAATTGTCGAAACACGCTCTCTGGATGGTTGGCAAATCATTTTCATGAATTACTTCATCGGCTTGCAGATAAAAACACCAATCACCTTTGCATTGCTGTAAAGCAAAAGTTGTTTCATCAGCAAAAATCTTTCCATCTACAAAAGCCTTCTCATCCCAAGTGCGCTCAAGGATTTTGATTTTACTACTTCCTATAGATTCAATCAGTTCGCGTGTTTTGTCTTCTGCATCGCAATCACCCAGCGCAACCACAAATTCATCTACAATTGGCAGAATAGATTTGATAGATTCCTTGATGGGGAAATAGTATTTGTCCGCATTGCGAACCATGGTAAAACCGCTGATGGTCATTGGATATGTACGAAAGTAATTTTGCGCAATATACAATCCTATAAATAATACAAAGGGACGGAGGACGAGGGACGAGGGACAAGGGACGAGGGACGCTGTGGTTGAATATATAATCCATAATCACAGATGCCTACAAAA
>CAZKHZ010000172.1:0-7976 GCA_964552715.1 uncultured Chitinophagaceae bacterium
CTTTCTGTCGTTTCCTCTGCAAAAACTACACTATAACAAGTATCATAAAATAAAGCATTTTTGATTAATAGCTTCGCATCATGGAAGAAGATAATGTTATCAAACCAGGGCAGATGTTTTCGGGTAGTTATTTACGCAAAACAACTCCCTTTCATCACTTTGCATTGGCAATGTTTTTTGGCATTGCAGGTATGTTGGTTGCCAAATACATTTTTAAATCGCAGGAGGGTATTGGCTTTATGGGATGCTTTGGTGTGTTGTTTTACGCCATGTTCAACCCGTGGTTATTTATGTTGCATGTTGAAATGGCGAAGTACTTTTTTACTTCGCTGGCATTATATATTGCCCTGTGCGTTTCCATGTTTGGCATCATCTATTTGATGACTGGCGAAAACGTATTCAATCAATGGAGTTTGAAAATCATTCTTATTTCATCAACGTTTTTTTACTTTGTTGCATTTGGAATAATGCGCATGATGAAGGTGGTGCTGGAAGACGATGATAAACTTTGAATGAACATGAAGATAAAAACAGAGCAATCTGAAGTTGAGATATTAAAGGGGTTTTCTAAAATGAAGATTTCGAGCAACAGATTTTGTGTTACTACTCCGTTCAAAAGCATGTTGCTTTTTATCTTCCTAGTTTGTGCAAAAAGCTTTAGTGCAAAAGCAAGTATTATTGTTCAGGGTGATACTATAAAGGTTTGTTCGCTAGATTTTCCATACACGCTGACGGCTAATTCTGGTTTGTCACAATATCAATGGAACACAGGCAGCACGAATGATACGGCTGTAATAAATAATGCAGGGAAATATTGGGTAAGCGCAAACGATAATGGCAACATCGTTAGCGATACAATTATTGTGTTGTCGAGAAACATTGAAACAGAAATTTATAAAACAGATAAGGCGTGGTTTTGCATTGCCGATACCCCGTGGTTCATCGGCAGCAATGAAATTTTTGAACCCAGTGGTTTTTGGAACACAGGCACTAAGAGCAATGTTTTGCAAATAAGCATAGCAGGAAAGTATTGGTATGAATTTATTGACAGCACATTTTGTATTCGGCAGATTGACACTGTAGAAGTGATAGGAGTATCAGATTCGACTGTGTTGAATTTTTCTAAAACTATTGCGCTGTGTGCATCATCATTTCCCTACGAAATTAATGTGCAACTAGGCGACAATCCTTTGTGGCAGGATAGTTCAACTGATTTCCTATTCTATGCAGATAGTGCTGGTACCTATTATTATGAATCGTACCTGAGTAGTTGCGCCATTATTTATGACACTATAACTATTCAAGATAAAGTATTCAATGCGCCAACATTGTGTTGCGATACTTTAGTGTGTATGCCCGATAGTGTTGCGCTTTCTTTACCTGCGGGCTTTATAGATTATTTTTGGAGCACCGGGCAAAATGCACGCTCAATATTTATTGCAAAAGAAGGAGTATTTAATGTGTGGGTGCGGGTTACTGATAGCAGCAATTGTTCGGCATCCACAAATACTATTATTGTTGAGTTGCAAGATAGTATTCCCGAGCCAAGCATTATTCAAAACGGGGCGTTTCTGGTGGTGCAACCAGCGGGTTACACATATCAATGGTATAGAAATGATTCGTTGCTGCAAGGGCAAACCACCTCTGGAATCAGGAATGTATTGTCGGGTGTTTACTGCGTTAGGGTATCGCAAGGTATTTGCTTTGATAGTGCTTGTTACACATACTTTAATCCTGTAGGTATCTCATCTATTAAGGAGAACGAACTCTCCATTTATCCCAATCCTGTAAATGATGTAATGAGGATTGAAAGCAAAGTTGCGTTCAAAGAAATAATAGTTAGTGATGTGCGGGGAGCAATAATGCTTAGAACCGCATCTGAAAGCATCATAGATGTTTCTGCGCTGCAGGCGGGAATTTATTTTATCCATTGCTTCAATACAGAAGGACAGAATTATAGTAGAAAATTTCTGAAGGAATAGGCTCTATTCGCTAGTTTCAAAAATATTTTTGCGTATTACAAAACTAAAATCCCATCTTTGGCAAGGTTTTTGTTATAGCAATTCTTAACATTCACATAATCTCTGACAAATGGACAAATTTCTACACAAGTTTCCTGTTACAGGAAGTTTAAAATCTTTATTTTTTGCAACAGCTTTTTTGTTTAGTGCCTTTAATGCAACTGCCCAGATAACGGGTGACACATCAGTGTGTGTAGGCGAAACACAAGTATATTATGCCACTGTTGTGCCCAACGCTATTTATAACTGGCAGGTAATTGGCGGCAATATTCAAGGAGCTACTACAAATGATTCTGTGGTAGTGAGTTGGCAAACACCGGGCAGCGGCTCTGTGTTGGTTTCTATCAATAATTCATTCTACACTTTGAATGTTACCATTCATCCGAAGCCAAAACCAAAGATTGTTCCTAACCCTTATGCTGCTTGTCCACCAGATGCTAGTCAGCAAGGTACACCCGTAGGTGCGGATAAAAGAGACTGCGACAAGGTGTGCAAATTTGCAACACTAGTTTACTCTACACAGTTAAATGTAGGTAGTACTTATCAATGGACTGCTACGGGAGAGATTTCCTTATCGGGCGCAGCCACAAATATAGTTACCGTAGTGTGGGATTCAACATCAACAGGGTCGTTGACGATAGTTGAAACAAATCAATGGGGCTGTGTGGACTCTGCAACTTATTGTGTAGAAAAGGTGGCTTTGCCTGTGGCATTGTTCACGCATCAGGCAAGTGTTTGTTTAAATTCTACCGTGTCTTTCAGTAATCTTTCAACAGGAAATAGCCTGACACATCAATGGTATTTTGGTGATGGAGGCAGTTCTAATTTAATCAACCCGACACATATTTATACTTCACCTGGCACTTACATAATAACATTGATTGTTACCAATAAGTGTTTTTGTGTAGATACTTTTCAAAGTACTATCAATGTAAATACCTTGCCGGGACCAGACATAACCTGCCCTTCAACTTTATGCGCATTTGATACAGCAACGTATTCAACCAGTGCGGCAGGTTGCACTTATAATTGGTTTGCTATTGGCGGCACTATTGTTGGTGCTAACAATTTACAAAGTGTAACTGTAGCATGGGGTGCAGGTCAATTGGGCACACTTGGTTTAGTGGTTTCGGGTTGCGTGGGTTTGTGTAGCGACACTACCAAAGTTTATATTCCAATAGTTCCAGCAACAGCAACTATCAATGGACCGAATAAAGTTTGCCCAGGGGAATGTGCGGTGTATTCTTTGCCACGTTTTAGTGGTGCAAAATATGTTTGGAGTTTGAATGCGGGAGCTTGTGGCAGCATCAAAGATTCTACCTGCTGCGAACAAGTGGAAGTTTGTTATCCAAACTTAGCATATCCGTGTAATGACACACTTCGTGTTAGCTATTTTGATTCTATTTTAAATTGTGGCGGCAGCGGTGTTTTCATCATTCGCTATCGCCCAAAATTGGAATTGTTTGGTTTGGGTGAAGTGTGTGTAACGCCAATCGCACAGCTTTTTGCTTCGGGTGGTGTGATATGCAATTGGAGTGTTTCTCCGGCTGGTCCTTTCATCTCGCCAAATCCTTCTGCAAATATTAGCATCAACTGGTTGGGCGTTCCGGGTACTTACACTTTCACAGCAGTGCCTGTCAATCCCAATCAAGTTTGTACAGACTCAACAACAAAAGTGATTAAAGTTTATCCAAGTCCGCAACGCCCTGTAATTACTGGCGATACAATAATATGTGTTGGTAATAGCGTTCAATATTGTGCAGCCGGAGCTGGTGATATTTATTGGGTAATTAGTGGTGGCACACCAGCTACAAGTATTGGTAACTGCATCACCGTAACTTGGGGACTTGTAGGACCATATTCTGTTAAGGCATTCCGCAAATCGCAAACTCCACCATATTGTGAATCGGATACTACAACACAAAACATTTATCCAATCACTACTTTACCTGTGCCTGCTTTGCTAAGTTCTTCGCCTGTGTGCGCCAACGGAAACAGTACAGTAACAACAACTACTGTTTATCCTGCCGGCACAGTTTTTACATGGAGTATTTCGCCAAGTAATGCGGGAAGTATAACCAGCGGACAAGGCTCCAATACCATTCAAATAGAATGGGGCAACAATGCACCACAACCAATTACTATTTCACTTACAGTAGTAGCCTGTGGACAAACAAAATCTAATTCTACAGTAATTAACTTGAATGCTGCGCCAACGCCAAGTGTGGTGCAGTTAAGTTCATTATGCCGTGGAGGAAGTGCACAAATCAGTGCTATAGGAGGGGTGTTTACCTCTGTGCTTTGGAGTGGGCCTGGTGTATCGAATCCAATTGTAAATCCTGCAACAATCACCCTAGAAGGTTTGTATCAGGTAACAGTTACCAATACAAATGGTTGCACAGGAATTTCGCAAATCAATGTGCAATATGTTTCGGGACCAACGGCAAGCATCAGCACCGCACAGCCGCTTACTTATTGCTTTGGCACTTCATTTAATGTAAATATCTGCGCTTTAGGTAATCCAAATTATTCTTACGCATGGAGTAATGCCTCCATAACACAATGTATCAATGTAAATGCTCCGGGCAGTTTTAATGTAACTGTTACGGATGCAACAAATGGTTGTTTTGCAGTTTCAAACACTATTTCAATAAACCAAGTTGTTTGTAATACTAATTGCGTTACAAACGAAACTGCCAACATCACACACACAGGTTGCAATCCTAAGAACTTCTTTGGCACAGCAACAGGTACAGTGTTTGGCTACACATGGAACTTTGGGGATTTAAACACTTCAAACCTGCAAAATCCTGTTCATACTTATACGCAGGCTGGATTTTATTTAGTTGTAATGAATGCTTTTGTACTTGCCAATAATGGCACGGATACTTGTGTAATACAAGATACTGTTCACATAGAAATTCCCTTGTTGGCGAAATTTGATTTTGTGTCGGGATGTTTTGGTGACTCAGTTTGCTTTACCGATATGAGTGTATACACTGCAGGTAACAACATCACAACATGGCTTTGGAATTTTGGTGATGCAACTAATTCACCACTTCAAAATCCTTGCCATTTATATTTAGCACCGGGCACTTATTTTCCAACACTTACTATTTCTAATGGCAGTTGTGTTACTTCCATTTTTGATACGGTTGTTATCAATCCTAATCCAACTGCTGCATTCAGTTTCACTAATTCGCTTTGTATCAATACCAATGTTCTTTTCACCAATCTTTCAACAGGAAGTGTAAACTATTGGAACTGGAACTTTGGTGATTTAGGTACTTCGCTTAATCAAAATCCTTCTCACAGCTACTTCCCTGCGGCAGTTTACCCTGTGAAGTTATTGGTGAAAGATATTTACGGTTGCAAAGATTCAATCACACAAAACATAACCATCAGCAATCCTTCTATTTCGGGACCCATCAACGCATTCCCCGATACCATTGTTTGTGCTGGAACGAATGTGTTGTTGGTTGCGCCACCATGCGGCACTTGTACTTATTCATGGAGTAATGGTTCAACGAATGATTCTACCACAGTAAACACAACTGGGTTATATGTGGTGAATATTACTGACGCTAATGGCTGCAAGTACAGCACTTTCATCAAGATTATTGTGCACCCTAAACCAACACCAATAATATTTGGCAATGCCATAAAAGTATGTGTGGGTGGGTCTATCAATTTGCAAACTACAAACAATCCAAATTGGCTTTACCAATGGATTAGCAATGAGCCTGCAATTAATGGTGGAACATTCTACTTTGCATTTGCAAGTGCCACCACACCGGGAACTTACACTTCGTATGTTGTTGTTAATGATACATCTACTGGTTGCAGCGATACTTCTTTAGCTTATGTGTATGTGGTGAACGCACCGCCTGTGCCCGCTGTAATTACTGCCATTGGTGCCACTACAGTTTGCAAAGGCGACACTATTACATTGGTTGCTTTCCATCCTGACCCAACAGTTACTTTGTTGTGGAGTACAGGAGAAATTACCGACACTATTCGCGTAACAGATAACGGATGTTATTTTGTGATTGCAACAGATACAAACGGGTGCAGCAAGAAAACAACTTTCTGTGTTACAGTAAATCCTGTACCTGAGTTATGCGAGTTTTATGAAGGTTGTATGGATACATGCGCGCCATTTATCATTAAAGGTCCATCGGGTGGCACAAGCTACCAATGGCTGAACAATGGTGCGATATTGCCGGGCGATACCTTACAAAATTACACTGCAACTGTAAGCGGTAACTATTCTGTAATTGTAACCAACAGCTTTGGTTGCTTTGATACCACAGGAGTTTTGAACCTTACATTGTATCCATGCGACAGCCTGTGTGCCGACTTCAACATTGACAGTGTGCATTGCAATCCAAATGGCACTTATACGCTTTACTACAAAGTAACGAACAACACGTCTTCGCCTGTTACACAATTAAGCTTGATTGCGTTGCCGCCACATTTAAGTTTGGCTTATGCGCCTGTGTTGAGTTTAGTAACTATTCCTCCGGGCGGCACATCGCCACAATTGACGGCAATTATTTACAATGGTGTTGCTGGCGATACGCTTTGCTTCCACACGCAGATTTTTGCGCTTGACACTGCTGACCATGGAGTGTGCTGTGCTTCGGATACAGAATGTATTGTGTTGCCGCCTTGTCATCAAGATACTGTTTGTTGCTACTTTAAATATGTGCGCGATTCTATTTATTGTGTAACCAAACCAAACGGACAAAAAGAGTATCACTTTAGCGTTACCATTGATGGTTGTGGCACATTGAATATTTCGCCAAATAGTGCGGGAACCATTAACCTTAGCAATCCATATACTTTGCCGGGTGGTTTAGTAACTATTAGTGGAATATTTATACCTGCCAACAATGCCGTAACCGATTTGTGCTTGCTGTATGTAATGTCAAGCGGAACTAATGTGTACTGTGCCGACACAGTAATATGTATGAAGTTGCCGCCATGCCCGCCACCAAGCGCGCCTTGTGAGTGGCAATACAAAAGAGAAATATGTGCAGGTCAGTCAACTTCGTTCCTTTATTTAGTAAACCAAGTTGGCACTACTTACGCATGGCAGTTTGCCGGTGGCAGTCCATCTACAGCTACTGGTTTGGGTCCACATACAATTACGTACAACACACCGGGCACTTATGCTGTGCAATTAACCATGACCAATGCAACAGGAAGAACCATTTGTATTGATTCCATCAAAGTGATAGCACCGCCTGTGGCAAGCATCACGCAAAGTGGCAACACCTTGTTTGCGCAACCTGCGGGCATGAGCTATCAATGGTATTTGGGCAGTCCGGCACCGGGCGGCTTGCTTGCTGGCGAAACCAATCAATTCATCAATCCTCAGTTTGATAAATTGTATTGTGTGGTGGTTACCAACTATTTGGGTTGCAAAGACACGGCTTGCAGAGATTTTGTGCCTACAGGTATTGAAGATTTATCGGCATTGGTGGCTTTCAATTTGTTCCCTAACCCTGCGGCTGATGTGTTGAATGTGGTGGTGCATTCTTCTAAAGCAAGCGAAGCTAAAGAGATTAATGTATATGACATGAGTGGGCACTTGTTGCAAAGTATTACCTCTGTAAACGAATCAACCACGCTGCATATTGGCACGCTGGCAAAAGGCGTTTACACTATAGAAGTGAAGGTTGGAAAAATGGGTGAACGCAAACGCTTCATCAAAATGTAATTGAAATCATTGCTCAACTAATCAAATGCCATTGCGAAAGCAATGGCATTTTTGTTTTGTAAGTTCTTATCAGAATTAGAAAAGGGGGTATAAAACGCAGACCGACAGCGTTAAAGTGCAAACAAGTAAGGGCTTAAGAGACTGTACAAAAAAGTGTGTAACGCCTCCGCAACAGTTAAACCGTAAATAGACAGTAGGAATTAGGTTTTCAGAGACAAAGGGAATTCAGT
>CAZKHZ010000173.1:0-3715 GCA_964552715.1 uncultured Chitinophagaceae bacterium
CACAACCCCACCGGCTACCGCATGATGGCACAGTGCATTGCCGATGCGGTAAAACCTTTAGCACAATAAATATTGTATTAGTAAAACATGGCTGGGCATATTGCTTTAAAGAGATATTATAGTTTTTTTGAAGCCTAAATATTTAGTATCAAACAGAAAACCATAGTTATTGCAGGGGGCGGGGCGGCAGGCTTTTTTGCGGCAATCAACATTGCTGAATTGCACCCCTATTATCGAGTTGTGATTTTGGAAAAATCTCCCAAGCTGTTAGAGAAGGTGCGCATCAGCGGGGGCGGTAGGTGCAATGTGACGCATGCTTGTTTTGAACCGAAGACTTTGGTGAAAAATTATCCGCGTGGGGAGGCTGAGTTGCTAAGTCCGTTTATTCGATTCAATCCACGCCATACAATTGAATGGTTTGATAAAAGAGGGGTGGAAATTAAAACGGAAGCGGATGGAAGGATGTTTCCGGAAACGGATAATTCGGAGACGATTATTGAATGTTTTTTGGCGCAAGTGAAACGATTGAAAGTTGAAGTAAGAACCCTTGAAGGAATTGAAAAACTGATGCAGGAGGAGGATTTACGGTGGCGGATTACCACCAATCGAAATCAAGAAATTATTGCCGATGCGCTGGTGGTTGCCACAGGCAGCGCAGCCAAGATGTGGCAACTGCTGGCAACTGTGGGGCACACGATTGTGCCTGCCGTGCCATCGCTTTTTACTTTCAACATAAAGGATGCGCGCATTGAAGGTTTGTCGGGTGTGGCAATGCGGCATGTAACGGCTAGTGTCAAGTCGCTGAAATTGCAAACAGAAGGTGCGTTGCTGATTACACATTGGGGATTGAGCGGACCTGCAATTTTGCGTTTGTCGGCATGGGGTGCGCGTGCTTTGCACCAATGCCATCATCAGTTTGAGGTGCAAATAGATTTTACTGGCATGGGTTTGCATCAGGTTACGTCACACATTGAAAAATACAGACTCAGCAATCCGCAAAAACAGATAGGTGCAAATCCGCTTTTTGATATTCCTCAGCGTTTATGGAAAAATCTTTTCCCTGAAAAAATTGCTACGAAAAAATGGAGCGAAGCGAGCAAGAAAGACATGAATGAAATTGTTGAGTTGCTATGTCGCGCAACATTTAAGGTTACAGGAAAAAGCACCAATAAGGATGAGTTTGTAACTGCCGGAGGTGTTTCGCTAAAGGAAATAGACTTTAAAACCATGCAATCTAAGAAGGCGCCCAATTTGTATTTTGCAGGTGAGGTGTTGAATATAGATGCAATCACGGGAGGCTTTAATTTTCAGGCGGCTTGGACTACGGCTTGGGTTGTAAGTCAAAGCTTATGAGCCAAAAGTTTTCAACTCAGTTTTTTCTCCATCAAATACTGCATAGCTATTGTAGTATAACCAATCGCCAAGATTGATGTAAGTGCTGTTTTCGCCAACTGCAATACTTAGCGGCAGGTGACGATGACCAAAAATGAAATAGTCGAAGTGTGTTTGCTGTAATTTTTTGCGGCAGTATTGCACCAACCACTCGCGGTCTTCACCTTTAAATTCTTCCAGCGAATCACTGCCATTTCCATAACGGCTTTGTTTTGAAAAATGCTGAGCGATTTTTACACCAATATCAGGATGCAGCCATTTAAAAGCCCACCGCGCCAAAGGATTGGTGAATAGTTTTTTCATCCTTTTGTAGCCTTTGTCGCCTGGACCCAAACCATCGCCATGCCCAATCAAAAATTGCTTGCCATTCCATTCGCGCAAAATGGGCTCGTAATATACTGCCGCGCCCAATTCTTCGTGCAGGTAGCCGTGCATCCACAAGTCGTGGTTGCCAGTAAAGATGTGGACTTTGATTCCCTTGTCGCACAGTTCGGCAATTTTGCCTTGCAGGCGTACAAAACCTTTCGGCACTACGGTGTTGTACTCGTGCCAAAAATCGAACACATCGCCTACCAAAAAAATCTCTGCTGCATCTTTTGAAACAGTATCCAACCATTGCACAAATAGCAACTCGCGCTGGCGGCTGGCTTCCTTTGTTGGCGTGCCTAAATGAAGGTCTGATGCAAAATATATCTTCATGGAAATAAGTGCCGAAGTTGGCAATTATTTTAAATCATTGTAATTGATGCAATAAAAGGGACGAGAGGGGCGCGTTACGAGGGGCTTTTTGGCAGCCGTCCCACGTTCCTCGCCCAGCGTCCCTTTTCATTAACACAAATTATACCTTGATTCCTTTTGATAAGTACATACATTCGCACCTCAATTTTTACAATAAATTAAAACATAATCATGGCTGTATTAGTAGGAAAAAAAGCGCCCTCATTCAAAGCGGCTGCTGTAATTAACGGAGAGGAAATTGTAGATGATTTTACTCTTGATCAATATTTGGGGAAAAAGAACGTAGTGTTGTTTTTCTACCCTAAAGACTTCACTTTTGTGTGCCCAACAGAGTTACACGCATTTCAAGAAAAATTAGCTGACTTTGAAAAGCGCGACACTGCGGTGGTTGCTGTATCTACCGACACCGAGCAAAGCCACTGGGGTTGGTTGCAATTGCCAAAAGATAAAGGCGGCATTGGCGGTGTTACTTACCCAATTGTTGCTGACACCAACAAGACAATTTCTACCAATTATGATGTTTTGAATGGCACTTATTTTTACGATGAAAACGAACAACTGCAAGCTACAGCCGAGTTGATTGCTTACCGTGGTTTGTTCTTGATTGATAAAGAGGGAAAAGTTCGTCATCAATTAGTAAACGACTTACCATTGGGACGCAACATTGACGAGGCTTTGCGCGTGGTAGATGCCCTCAACTATTTTGAAAAACATGGCGAGGTTTGCCCTGCAAACTGGAGCGAAGGAAAAGATAGTATGAAAGCAACCCACGAAGGCGTGGCAAATTATCTTGCTGCTCATTAAATGAAAAGGGACGAGGGACGCAAACGACCATCGTCCCTCGCCACTCGTCCACATTTGATATTAGTACAAAGCCGATGAGTTCAGGAACTTATCGGCTTTGTTGTTTTATTTGCTTCACCAACAAAATTAAGATGATTCGTTTTTCAGTTTTTGTATTGATAGGTGGCTTGATAGTTTTTGCAGGTTCTTGTAAAAAAGAATTTGGCACTACCAATGTCAAGTTTGTACAGACATCGCCAGATGCACCTGCTTTAAAAGTCTTTAATAATAGCAAGGAGTTGCTGGGCAATTTCAATTACAATGATGTTTCAGATTATATCAATCTTGATAGAAGCAATCTTGCTTTTCAAGTAAAGAAAGGCGAGGAAATTGTGAAAAGAATTGGTAGCTCAAATTTTGCAACCGATGCCTTCAACGCAATTTATATAGTTGATTCTTTTGGTGCTATCAACCGTATGATTTTGAGCGATGCGCACGGCTCACCGGATGCTGGCAAGGCACAATTTCGCTTCTTGCATTTGGTGCCCGACATGCAGCAGTTTAAATTGTTTGCCAATGGCAGTGTGTTGTTTGACGACCGCGCATTCACCTTTGCCAATCAAGGATTTGCCAATTTTATTTCAATAGATGCGGGCACTTATTCATTTGTAGCGCAGACGGAAGAAAACACCATCACTACAGATATTACATTAGCCAACAACATTGTGTTGGAAGCAGGCAAAACTTACACGCTTTATGCAAAAGGTTTTGTGAATGGAAGCGGTGCGAAAGCATTGGGTCT
>CAZKHZ010000173.1:3815-7516 GCA_964552715.1 uncultured Chitinophagaceae bacterium
TTAGTCCTCAAGAAACCTTTCTTCCCCTCCATCTGTATCTGCCGCTTAATGAAAGCAAGCCAACGAAAAGGATATAGAGTATATGCAGCAACTCTATGATTGGAAACACAAATATCAGCCACCATTTTTTGAAGAAGAACAGCAGCGGGATATTGAAAAGCAAATCAATCAACAGCTTTGCGCCAAGCAACACAAAGGCTGGGAATAGTGTTTCTATATTTAAGGAATAAGCAAAGTTGATGCCGCACCAAATTGCCATACCTAAAGTGGCTGCACTGAACAGGTAGGCATACAGCAATATCAACTTTACCCACCACGTAGCGTAACCTGTGCTTTTGCTCGCCCAGCGAATTCTTTGAGAAATAAAACTGAACAATCCGCTTTCGGCACGGGTGAATACGGTGGCTTCAAAACTTTTTACAAAGCCTATGCCATCAGGATATTTTGCATGCACTTTTTGCATCAAGAAAATGTCATCGCCCGAAGGCACATCGTTGTTTCCTTTAAAGCCTTCCAACTCATAAAAAGTTTCTTTTGCATACAACAGGTTCGCACCGCTGCACATGGTGGGGCTTTTGAAGTGAATGGTTGCGCCCGTGATACCCATCAAGCTAATCACATCAGCTTGCTGCAACATTTGCAGCGGAGTGTATGCAGGATTTACAAGCACCGGAGCCGTAATCAATTTGTATGAATGCTGTTCGTAAAAACTGACCAATGTACTCAACCATTTTTCGCCCCTCACGGTGTCGCCATCGGTGGTAACTATCAAGTCGCCTTGTGCATTTTTTATACCAATAGAAAGTGCTTCTTTTTTGTTGGGTTTCTTTTCACCCCGGTTGCCAAGGTATTGTTGCAGGTCGAACAAGCGCAAGGCAGGAAATGAAGTTTCGCGAGTGATTTTGCGGGTGTCATCGGTGCTGTAATCGTCCACCACAATAATTTCATACAAATGCTTGGGGTAGTCTTGTTTGAACAAACTTTCCAGACAGGCAGCAATGTTTTTTTCTTCGTTGCGGGCAGGGATGATGATGGTAACCGATTTTTGGAAAGCAGTTTTGCTTTCAGCGGCAACAAACTTTTTTGCACTTAACCAGCCGGTTAAAAAGTACAGTACCATTGCGCAATAAACAAATGCTATTGCGCCTGATGCTATCAACAAAATCAATTGAATATCCATGATTGAAGCGGGGTGCGAATATCATATTGTTATTCTTTACGGACAAAAAATAGAATCCACATTTAAGCGGTGCAATGCGCATGAACAAAATTGATTTACCGCAAATTTTTTTTAAAATTGATGAAGCATTAAGCCAAAATGAAGATTGCCTCATTAAATACTTACGTCAAATGAGTTTGATTATTCTTTCTATTCCGATGTTTTTTTTGCTGATAGGTATTGAGCTGTTGATAAGCAAATCGCGCCACCTGCCTTATTATCGGTTCAACGATACCATTACCAATTTGAGTTGCGGGGTTGGCTCGCAGGTGTCGGGGCTTTTGATTAAAGTTTTGACGCTTGGCGGCTATTATTTCATCTATAATTATTCGCCTTGGAAGGGTAGAATACCAACCGAATGGTGGATGTGGGTGTTGCTGTTTGTGGCGGTTGACTTTTTTTACTATTGGTTTCACAGGCTAGCGCACGAGGTGAGTGTGTTGTGGGGCAGCCATGTAGTGCATCATCAAAGCGAAGAATATAACCTGACGGTGGCTTTGCGACAGGCTTGGTTTCAGGGGGCGTTTTCGTGGGTGTTTTACCTGCCGCTTGCCTTTGTGGGTTTTGAACCAAAGGTGTTTTTGACGGTGGTATCCATCAACACGCTTTACCAGTTTTGGATTCACACACGATTGATTGGAAAAATGCACCCCGCTATCGAATATGTTTTCAACACGCCTTCGCACCATCGGGTGCATCACGGGGTAAATCCCAAATATATTGACCGCAACCACGGAGGCACTTTTATTATTTATGATAGAATGTTTGGCACTTTTCAGGAAGAGGAAGAAGAGGTGGTGTATGGCATCACTTCGCAGCCGCGAAGCTGGAACCCGCTGTGGTTGAATTTTGAGTATTGGATTGATTTGTTTAAAGAAGTGGCAAGCGTTCGCTCGTGGAAAAACAAGCTGAAAATGCTGTTGATGCAACCCGGCTGGAAGCCTGCTGAACTGGGTGGCACGCAGCCTTACAAGGCAATCACCACGCAGGAATTTAAAAAGTACAACACCACCATTTCTGCGGGTTTGAGCTACTATGTTTTCTTTCAATATATATTGTTGATTGTGGGCACTTCGGCTTTTCTTTTTACCGAAACAAAACCGCCTTTCAATCAAAACTTATTGTTGAAATTTTCGGCTATTGGCTTAGTGGTGCTTACGGTGGTTAGCATGGGCGGCATGTTTGAACATAAACGCTGGGTAATGCCACTGGAATATCTGCGCTTTGCTTTGTTGATTGGCTTTATTTTTGCCCTGCAAGTGCCCGTGGCAGTTCTCATCGCCACATCTGTAGTTGCAGTGGTTTCCATTGGGTGGTTCTCTTTTTATTTGGGAGAATTTAAAACGGCTTAAAACTAAGTAGATGCAAGTTTAGATTGCAGGCTATTTATATCTGAAAATCTTTGTACAACAAGCTTGGTTGAATGCCTTCGTTGTTTTGGTATTTTCCGCCTGTATAAGATTTGTATTCGCCTTCAATACTGTGATAATATACCTGGCATATTTCAACATTTGGATAGATGCAAATAGGATGGATGCAGAACATTTCCAGCGTCCAATATCCGGCAAAGCCAACATCACCAAACCCTGCGGTAACGTGTACAAAAAGCCCCAGCCTGCCAATAGACGAGCGACCTTCGAGCATCGGCACATAGTTTAGGGTTTTGGTGTATTCAACGGTGCGCCCCAAATACAACCTGCCGGGCTCCAGCACGTAGCCTTCGTCAGGAATTTTAAAAGTATCGTATTCGTTAGCTTTTTTCATATCCAGCATGTTGCCGGTGTAAATCATCAACTCGTTGTGCAGGCGCAGGTTGTAACTGTTTGGATTTACCTGCGACTCGTTGTAGGGCTCTATAAAAATTTCGGAACCCATTTTCTTTTTTATTTCTAATCCTGAAAGTATCATCTGGCAAAGTAAAAGAAAAGAACCAGAGCAAATAGAAAATTTGGCTCGTAAAATAGGATGGCGGTTGTCATTGTTTTAAGGGGTAAAAGCTACATGCTTTACAGAAAATGTGTTAGGCAAAAAAGATGTGCTTAGTTAGGTATTAATGTTTACCACAATGTTAGATTGCATAGATATTAAACTCCATAAACTAAAAAAAGCCACCCGAAGGTAGCTTTTTGTCTTCCGATGTAATCGGAACGGGTTCGAACCGCGGACCTCTCCCGACTTATCAAGTCGGGATGCTCTGAACCAACTGAACTATATATGTCCGTGACTTTTTTGATTTTATGGCGCGTTCTCGATGACTTGCTTCCTGTTTAGTTAGGAAGTGTTCTGAATAAACAACCTTCCAATCTTTAGCTTTTGCAGTGAATCCTTTGTGATTGCTAGTATGTTTTCTCAATCTCTCCTCCATTGAATCTCCTGTAAATCCAACGTAGTAAGTATCTATTTGGGCTGAGTAAAGAATGTAAACAGTAAACTCCATAAACTAAAAAAAGCCACCCGAAGGTAGCTTTTTGTCTTCCGATGT
>CAZKHZ010000173.1:7616-7907 GCA_964552715.1 uncultured Chitinophagaceae bacterium
TCTCCTGTAAATCCAACGTAGTAAGTATCTATTTGGGCTGAGTAAAGAATGTAAAGAGTAAACTCCATATACTAAAAAAAGCCACCCGAAGGTAGCTTTTTGTCTGTGGGCGCACACGGGTTCGAACCGCGGACCCTCTGCTTGTAAGGCAGATGCTCTGAACCAGCTGAGCTATGCGCCCGTTCCTTTAAAACGGGCTGCAAATGTAATCGGATTGAATTACTATGCAAATCCTTGTATCAAAAAACTTTCTTCCCTAACCACAAAGCCAATTGTTCGGCTTTGCCGGGG
>CAZKHZ010000174.1:0-7873 GCA_964552715.1 uncultured Chitinophagaceae bacterium
TTGTAATGTGTTGTAAAATTTTCTTTCAACCACGACTGAATATTTAATGTAAAATGAATGAATGAATCTGCCTGTTGCATTTCGTTCGCCAATTTTATTTTCTCTTGCTCCATGCGTAACGAATCTTCTTTCAATTTCGCAATTGAATCTTCAGCAATAACCAAAGAATCAATCTGCCAGTCCTGCAAAATATTTTGCTGAGCAAATGATTTTGTAGTAATGAAAATGATAAGAGTAAAAAGAATGTATCGCACAATCACGCAGCAATTATAGTAATAGGTTTGGTGAAAAATATTTATGATGTAAGATGTGTTTACGTAAGATACTGATAGGCGTAGGAATGTTTGACAGTAATAGTTTCACCAAAATTTTTAAAAATAATTTACGTAACCAAAGTGAATTTTGCTGTTACGAAAACTTAATTTAGAATCAGCTTTTTGTCCAAGCGCGTAAGTAACTGCAAATATGCCCGCTTTAGTTTCAAGTGATGCGCCTGCTCCAAAACCGAATGGAAGATCGGAACGTTTTTTATCCAATACATTTTCTACAACTGCTGTATTAAAGAATGTATAGAAGTAAGCATTTTTTGAGAGCAAAAAACGATACTCGAAATTAAGCATTGCAAAATATTGAGTGATGATAGATTCTTCTGTAAAGCCTCTAAGTGTTGCTAATCCACCCAACCTATATTTTTCATTTTCAAAAATTGTGGGGCTATGAAAATACTTACCTTTAAATCCAGTGAGCACTGTCATTCGCTTTGTGATGCGCCAAAATTTTTCAACTGAAAGAAAAAATTGTACCTGATAATTTCTTGTGCCGATGCTATCATACAAGTATGAAAATGTTTCGCCTGTTTTTTCATCTCTCAAATCATTGATGGTTGAATTTCGCTTTAGGCGTTTTTCGCCAGCGGCACCTCCTACATTTATGTTCCAACCCCTTGTTGGATTAAAACGATAATCCAAATTCATATAGTTGTATTCCAATGCAAATTCATTCGTGTTTACATCAATTGAATTTGGCAATCGTCTGTTGAATTTGATAAAGTTGGTGTCTGTATTCAACACAATTGTCGTCTTTTGTTTCAGCGATGCCTTGATATAATTCATGCCGGCAAACTGATAACGAATACCAAAGTCTCTATCAATATCCAACCAGCTTGTATCGCGCTTGAATAACTCAAAACGCACATCCACTCCAAGCGGCAAACCAAATAAGTAAGGAAATGCAATCATTGCTTTCAGCACTTGTGTTTTGGGCAAAGTTTTATTCCACTCAATATTGAACTGCTCGCCAAAACCCAACACACTAAACAAATGCAATTTTGCTTCGCCAGTTATAAGCACCCTCTGCCCTGCACCACCTGGCAACACTCCCAAAAAAAAATTAAACACACTTGATTTTTTATTGCGCAGATAAAGTTGTGTGGTTGCTTTTTCCTTATCAAAAAGTATAGTTTGTTTTTGTGATTGCTCAACAAATTGCAGCGCATTAATTCTTTGATCAATTGCCTTCACCTTACTTTCATCATAAGGTTTGCCGCTCTTTATGCCTAAGTAACTCGAAATAAACTTTCGCTTTACCCTAACCTTATCCATCAATTGAATGGAATCGAATAAAAAATATTCGTGTTTATCTAAAGCAATAATTGCCGATGACGGCTCGGTTGAAAAACTATCTAAATAAACTTCTGCAAAAGGGTAGCCTCTGTTTTCAGCATTGGTGAGCAAACGCGATTGCAACTTTTCTATTTCCTGAATTGATAGCTTCTGTTCCTGCTTCTGAGATTTAAATCCAACTTCTCGCAAAAATGACTGTTCAACATTTCCTCTCCGTATATTAAAGGAAGATACTTTTTGACCTATAAAAAATCGCGCTTCACAATTGGCACTATTACACAATATAGTATCTAAAGAAGCAGCCACAAAACCTGCGCTTTTTATTTTAAGTAGCAATTTGGTAAGCAACTTTTTGAACTCAAGAGAATCTTTGGCAGTTGATTTAGTTTGAAATTTTTTTGAAAAAAAATCTTGTGTAGTGTCTATCGCAACCAACTTTATAGTTAGCGATTGCTGTGCGTGAACAGACACTAAAACGCATAAAAAAAACAGCAAATGAAGATGTCGCACATTTCAAAAGTAAGAAAGATGTTACCACTTATTAGATAATGAAACTCCATTCCCGTTAAGAGATTCAAAATTTATTGTTGAATTTTAAACCGAGCTTGTGCAGAACTCAATTTATGAATAGGGATTTTGAGCAACATATTCGCATCATGTTCACGCACGAAATGCAAATACGAGTTCGCTATGGCGACACTGACAAAATGGGTTATGTCTATTATGGCAACTATCCTTATTACTATGAAATTGCCCGTGCAGAAGCAATTCGCGCATTGGGTGTTTCTTACAAATCTATTGAAGACACAGGTGTTGTGATGCCCGTAACGCGCATGAATATCAAATATATTCAACCTGCCTTTTATGATGAGCTTCTTACTATAAAAGTTACCATTCCAGAACTACCAGGGCGGATTATTGTTTTCAACTATGAAGTGATTAATGAAACCGGAAAGCGATTGAACGAAGGCGAAACGTGCCTTATTTTTTTAGATACCAAAACAAATTTAGTTACCAGAACTCCTGAAATTTTACTTGAAAAACTAAAGCCATTTTTTGAATAACCTTGATTTACAATAAATATGAATGTTGAACTTTCTGTTTGCGAAAGATGTGGTGGTGGATTTGAATGCAATCCGCAAAATATCAGCGCGTGCCATTGCAGCAGTGTTCAGTTACACGAGTTGGAACGAAAATTTATTGCCTTAAAGCATACCAATTGTCTTTGCGGTAAATGCTTGAATGATTTAAAAAATGAGTTCTTGAACATGAGAGAATATTACGTTGAGAACGGCTTTTATGTTTTTACTGAAAAGTTTTTGCTTAAACGCGGTTTTTGTTGCAAAAATGGCTGTAGGCATTGCCCTTATGCGTTTAGTAAGTAATGCAATTTTAATAGCTAACAATGAAGTTGCGTTGAACAATAGTTATCTGTGTAAGATTATTCTACTTTCGCGCCCGTCATGCTACTTACAGTTTACAAATCGAAAATTCACCGCGCCACGGTTACACAGGCAGACCTTAATTATATTGGTTCCATCACCATAGATGAAAACCTCATGGAAGCCTCCAATATTGTTGAACACGAAAAAGTTCAAATTGTGAATGTTAACAATGGCGAACGCATCGAAACTTATGTAATTAAGGGCGAACGCGGCAGCGGCATTGTTTGCCTAAATGGTCCAGCAGCTCGCAAAGTTGCTGTTGGCGACATTGTGATTATCATTTCTTATTTGATGGTTACACCCGAAGAATACAAACAGCATTTGCCTGTTACAGTGCACCTGAATGCCGCCAATCAACTTACAGATTAAACATTGAAAAAACTCTTCAATAACATACTGAAATTTTCCCTCTCATTAGGCTTGGGATTGTTTTTAGTATGGTTGGCAGTGCGCAACCTTACGCCCGAAGATATTGCGAAAATGAAAGATGCACTTTTGCGCACCAATTATTGGTGGTTAGGACTTGGATTATTTGTTGGTTTTTTTAGTAACTTTTTGCGCGCATTGCGCTGGCGCTTGCTATTGCAACCTTTAGGCTACAATCCAAGTATTGCCAATACTGCTTATGCAGTAAACATTATGTATTTCGGTAATCTTGCTTTTCCGCGCTTAGGCGAAATATCGCGCTGTGCCTTACTTTCGCGCTACGAAAAAATTCCTTTAGATAAAACTATAGGCACCATGATTATTGAGCGATTGGTGGATGTTGTTTCACTTTTACTTGTGGGAGTTTATCTTTTTATATCGCAGTACGATGTGCTTGCCGGATATTTTGAAACTACTTTTTTCAATAAACAAAATGCAAGCAATACTGCTTGGATAAAATGGGTGGTATTAGGTGCAGGTGTAACATTTGCGTTTGTTGGTTGGTTGCTTTTAAAACGCTTTCGTCACAATCCCTTTTTCCAAAAAATTTGGATGCGCGTTGAGGGTTTATTGGAAGGTGTGAAAAGTATTTTGCAATTGAAAAATCCTTGGCTGTTTGTTTTTTATAGTGTCGCGATTTGGATGAGTTATGCGTTGTTGGGTTATGTATGTTTCTTTTCATTGAGTGAAACTGCCGGGCTTAGTTTCAACACCGCTTTGGCGCAAACTTTCTTTGGTGGCTTTGCTTATATTGCAACACAAGGCGGCATTGGTGCTTATCCTTTGGTGGTGCAAGCAGTAATGATGTTGTATGGTGTAGAAGGAACTATTGGCTATACTTTTGGTTGGATTGTGTGGGTGTTGCAGACTTTACTGGTGATAGCAACAGGCTTAGGTTCTTTGGTATTGATTGCAACTACGAATAAGATTGGCGAACATTCAACAGCAGAATAGTTACTTGGTCTGACATTTGTCAGACTTCATTTACACCAAAAAATAAATAATCACTCACCTTAGCAATATCAAAAATTATTGATGAATTCTTCAAAACATTATTCTCTTGACGCATTACTTGCAACGGTTTCCAAATGGAAATTGCAGGGCGAAAAAATAGTGTTCACGAATGGTTGTTTTGATGTATTTCATGCTGGTCATGCTTTTATTTTAAACACAGCAAAAACCTTTGGCACGAAACTAATTGTAGGCTTAAACAGCGACAGTTCTATTACTAATCTAAAAGGCACTTCGCGCCCAATCAACAAAGAGCAAAACAGAGTTTATGTTTTATCGTCATTAGAGGCTGTAGATGCTATTGTTGTGTTTGATGTTGCAACGCCTTTAGAATTGATAAAAGCCATTCAACCGAATATATTGGTGAAGGGCGGAGATTATGCCATAGAAAGTATTGTGGGTGCTAAAGAAGTATTGGCAAATGGCGGAAAGGTGGAAGTTGTGCCTTTGGTAGATGGCTTGTCTTCGAGTAAAATAATTGAAGGACTCGAATTATAGGGGCTTTCTTTTTTGCAACATCCTTACTTTCGCCCCATGCAAAAATTATTGCCTTTACTTTTTCTATTTGCTTTTGCCGCAAAACTTTATGCCCACGATTCCTTGCAATGCTATCAACCCGACCCGAATGGTCGCTATCGCGAACACAATGTTGACTTTCAGAAATTAGTATTGGAAGTTACACTTCAGCCAAAAGTAGGTAAGGTTATCGGCTCTGCTAATTACAAGTTTCAACCCATTCAGCCCAATGTAGATACTTTGTATTTGGATGCTCCTGCCATAAAAATAAAAGAGGTGAAATTAGATGGCAAGGCAATTGAATTTAAAAGCAATGAAGCTGGTGTCACTTTAAAATTTGGAGCAAAATTAAGCTGGAATAAAAGCTATTCATTAGTTATCAATTATGAAGCCAACCCGCGCAAAGGCTTACACTTCATCGGTTGGAACGACCCAAACAATCTTTCGCGCAAACAGATTTGGACACAAGGACAAGGCATTGACAACCGCCATTGGTTTCCTTGTTATGATGATGTAAATGATAGACTGATAACCGAAACCATCATCACTTTCGATTCAACTTACACAGTGGTATCAAACGGCAAGTTATTATCTAAAAAGAAAAATGCCGATGCCACTTTCACCTGGCATTATGCTATGAATAAGCCCCATGTACCATACCTTTTGATGCTTGCTATTGATAAGTTTGCTTATAAGGATGTAGTATCAAACAATGGCATTGTGAGCCGCCAATATTACTATGCCGACCGTCCCGAAACTTTTGCGCCAACCTATCAATACAGCAAAGAAATGATGGACTGGTTGCCGAAAGAATTAGGCGTGCCGTATCCGTGGGAAGTGTATGCAAATGTGCCTGTGCAAGATTTTATGTATGGTGCAATGGAAAACACCTCCGCAACTATTTACACCGATTTTTATTTGCAAGATGCGCGTCAGGCTTTGGATAGAAACTATGTTGCCACGAACGCGCACGAACTTACACATCAATGGTTTGGCGATTTAATTACAGAATGGAGTGCCACGCATCATTGGCTGCACGAAAGTTTTGCAACTTACTATGCCAAACTTTTTTCTCGCTCCGTTTATGGCGAATCGCAGTATCAATGGAACAGGCGCAACGAATATTATCAGGCGCGAAATGCCGATGACCGCGACAAATTTCCGGTGGCACATTCGCAAGGCGGAAGCAATCGCCATTACCCGAAGGGAAGTGCTGTGATTGATATGCTGCGCCATGTTGCAGGCGATTCTATTTATAAAAAAGCTGTGACTCACTATTTAGAAAAACATAAATTCGGCAATGTGGATACGCACGATTTCTGGCGTGCCTTTATGGAATGTTGTGGTATGAATTTAGATTGGTTTTTTGATGAATGGATTTATCACAGCGGTTATCCTGTTTTCAATGTTCAATTGGATACTACACAAAACGGCAAGCTGAATTTATATGTGCAGCAAACACAATCGCCAAATGAATCGGGTAAGCTATTTACTATGCCTCTAAAAGCGCAGGTGTTTTATACTGATGGCACCAATAACGTGCAAACCGCATTGCTGAAAGGCATGGATACCTTTTCTTTTTCAGTGAATAAAAAAGTAGGTTATGTATTGTTCGACCCAGGTGATAATATTTTGAAAAAAGTGACTTTCATTAAGCCGTTAAACTATCTTGCAAGTCAAGCATCTTCTGCACCAAATTTTATTGATAGATATGACGCTATTACTGCGCTTCGCCTTTTTGATGTTGAGAAGAAAAAAGATATTCTTCTATCTGTTTTTAATCAGGAAAATTATCACCCTGTTAAGACGGAGATAATCTATCAGTTGCGCAAAGAGAAAGACGAAGCCTCGCTTATCCTTTTCAAAAAAGCAACTGCCGATAAAGATTTAAACGTGCGCAAAGCTGCAGTTGAAGACATAGATTCTATTCCACCTGTTCTTTTGACAGGCTACGAAAAATTATTGCGCGACTCTTCCTACACAGTTATTGAAATCACACTGCGCAAGCTGTGCAAATTGTATCCTTTTCAAAAAGCAAGGTATTTAGACATTACTAAAAATATTGAGGGCAGCAGCCGCAATGTTGAAATAGCATGGTTGGAAATTAAATCATCCATTGAATTTGAAAAAAGCGTGAATCGTTTGGTAGAACTCACTTCTAACAGTTATGAATTTCGTACGCGCACGAAAGCAATGGACGCTTTGGAACGTGTTGATTTTTCAAACGAAAAACTCATCAATAATTTGATTGATGCTACACTCAATCCAAATTCGCGCTTATCCAATCCGGCACAAGGCACTATCCGGAACTTCTTAAAGCAAGATAAGTTTCGCGAAATGTTCACTGCCATAGTTGCCATGAATGAGTGGCAAGATTGGCAAAAGAAAATTTTGGAAAACTTATTAGTAAAGAAATAGTCACAGCGTATTCAATAACTCCAAAACATTTTCCTCTTTTGATGTGCTTTGCGCTGCAACCAACTCACCTTTTTTAAAAGTGGCGAAGAATGGAAGATTGTCAACCCCTGCAAGTTTTCTTGCCTCTGGACTCAACTCTGCATTTACTTCCAAAAAACAAATTCCTGCAAAACGTTCATCGTTTGAAAGTCGCTTAAATTTTGGAGCGAATAATTTGCACGAGCCACACCAGTCGGCAAAGTATTTCACAATTACTTTTTCGTTTGCTTGAAGCGCCTGCGCAAAATCGCTATCGGTATATAAGGTAACTGCCATTGTTATTTTCTCTTTTAAATTGCGGTCAAATAAAGAGTAAAAAGGTTAATTGAAAAAAAGAGAAAAAAGAAAGTGCCATGAACCCATTCAAAAATCAATCTAAAATTTCATTGATTTCAC
>CAZKHZ010000175.1:0-7852 GCA_964552715.1 uncultured Chitinophagaceae bacterium
CAACGTGTGCAAGCGAGAGGTTTGTTTAGAAAGAATATTTGGGATGAAACATTATGGCGAAGGAAAGTGAACTCAGGCAACCAAAACCCAAATTAGCTCGTTATACTTTTGAATAAATTATTTAAACTAAAAAGATAAGCGCAAAATGAAAAAATCTAGCTTAATATTTACGGTTATCCTTTTGTTGTCAGCAATACTTACAAATTGCAAAAAGGAAAGTGCTCAAGCCGTTACAGTTGTTCGAGACTGCACAGGCACATATTTACGTTGTCACGGGAAAGATTATCAAGTATGCAATCTAGAAAAAGTTTTTTCATTTCCACACGGTGCAGTAATGGCAGCAACTTTTAGTAAAATTAAAGAATGTAATGGTTCAGCAAAAGACGAAATCGTTTGCCTTATGTTACACCCTAATGAAGGTCGGATAGAAGTAAATAGAATAAATTACTAAAAAACTATTTTCTGGCATTTGTGCTAAAACAACAACTTATACTGCGGCAAAATAAAAATACCCTGTTGATACTCATTGTTCAATGAGTTGGTGCGCGGGTTATACACCTTGCGGAAAATATTTTTGATGTTAGCCACGTTCTGAAAATCGGTAGAAAGCTCCTGCGTAATTCTTTTGCCGCTAAAACGGAAAGTAAGCTTCATATCAAACCTAAAATAGTCGGTATATTTTTGGCTAAAAGCCTCCGAATTTATCTGCACTTCTCTGCGCGTAGCAGCGCTGGCAACTTCATCAATCGGAGTGTAATATCTGCCCCCCGCGCCAGTCGTTTTCATATCAAAAGAAACCGCATAACGCTTGGCTTTGTCTTTCTTTTTTCCACCAAAAATATATTGATAACCTGCCAGGGCATTCACCACATACAAACCATTGAAAGCTGTGTTGCGCCACACTTTATCACTGCCGCGATACTGCGATTGAAACACAGAACCCGTCACCAAAAAGTAATAACCTTTGGTAAAGAATTTCTCCACCGTAATCTCTAAACCATAGTTTCTGCCAAGCCCTGCGTTTACCAAATAATTATTGTTGGGTGTAGCAAAATCAGCACCTGCATTCAACATACTAAACGAGCTGCTGAAACGCTCCACAGGTGCTTTATCAATATATTGAAAATACACCTCTGCTTTAAGTCTGAAATCTTTGAAAAAAGATAAATCATAACCCAACGCCACATGCTGGCTGCGCGAAAAACCAACTTTCAAATTGGTTGCAAAAGGATTGGTAGGGTCGGTAATATCTTGGTTGTAATAAGTAGGCAGCGGTTGAATTTGATGATGCAAACCATAGCCCAACGAAATAGATTGATTCTCTCTGAATTGATATTTCAAACCGATGCGCGGCTCGGGCGCAACGCTTTGGCTAAGCGTATAATATTGTAGATGAACGCCAGTGTTCAATGTAAGTAGCTCGGTGAATTTGTGCTTCCACATCGCATATAATTCCAGCAATGCACTAAAGCCCTCGCCAGATTTTACTGGAACAAAATTGTTGCTAATCAAAAAACTATCAGCAAACTGTAAGTCATAAATATTTGCATGAATGCCTGTGGTAACCGTGTTTTTAGAATTGATTTTGTTGTTGTATAAAATATGCGCGCTGTATTTGTTTTGGCGAAGCGCAACCTTGTTCACACGAATGATTTGCGTTCTATCATCCAAACCAACTGAGTCAATATCCGCAAATTGTGTTTGATGCGAAACCGCAACATTCAGTTTGTAGTATGATTTTTTATTCAAGAAATAAGTATGCGAAAATCCAAATACACCAGTACGCACCTTATTGTAAATATCCACGTTTTCGTTACCGTAAAGGTTCTTCGGGTTCTTTGCCAAATCTACCGAAGAGCCTTTCAATTCAATCTTGCTTAAACCACCCAATCCCCAAAAGCGAAAGATACCCGCTTTCTTGGTAGGCACATCCACTTTAAATGTCAAATCCTGATACTCGGGCACCGCAGTGCCTGTGCCAAAATTCACCTTCAATAACTTAAACAAACCAAGCGTTGAATAGCGATAATTCAACAAAAATGAAGCCTGACTTTTCTTCTTCGCAAATGGACCCTCGGCTCCGGCTTCAATGCCATTAAAGCCAATCTGCGTCATAAATTCATACTTATCTTTATTGCCATTGCGCAAACCCAAATCAAACACACCCGAAAGTGCATTGCCATACTCCGCAGGAAATGCAGAAGTCATAAAATCACCTCTTGAAATCGTATTATTATTCAACATCCCTACCGGACCGCCTGTGCTGCCAAAACCGCCAAAGTGATTAGGGCTTGGGATGTCAATGCCTTCCAATCGCCAAAGCATTCCCATTGGCGAATTACCCCGAATGATAATGTCGTTGCGCGCATCGTTGGCACCGCTCACACCCGCAAAGTTTGAAGCCATGCGCGATGGGTCGTTTCTGTTCCCACTAAATCTGCTGGTGAGTTCTACATCAAAAGAACGTGCACTGATGGCTGCAAATTCATTCTTTGCCTGCCCCTGATCTTTGTTTCCTGTTATAACAACCTCATTGATAGCGTTTACCTTTTCCTCCAACAAAACGTTCAATTGTGTTTCTTTTCCTGCAATAATTTGAAGGTTGTTGAACGAAGCATCATTGTAACCAATATACGAAACGCGAATAGAAGCCCTGCCCAATGGAACTTCCAATTTAAAATAACCATTATCATCCGTTGCTGTAGCATTAAAAACACCAGTGTCCACTAACATTACTTTTGCACCAATCAAGGGATACTTGGAATCCTTATCCAGTGCCTGCCCTCGAACAATTCCTTTAGATTGTGCTAAAAGGTTTGATGAAAAAACAAAAAGGAAAAACGTAAAAGCAATTGGTTTAGAAGTTTTAATAGTCCTGCAAGTAGCAAGAAGTAATTGGAAAATATGCTTCAAAGGTTTCATCAGCTTGCTTTAAACAAGAACATCGTTTGGTTTGGCGGTGCGAACTTACTTATAGAAAGGTGATTTTCAATTTCCAAAATTGTTTGATTCTTACCATCAATAATGCTTTTGAACAAAATCGAACGTTAAATTGTCAGAGATTTGTCATAATTCTATTGTCGCACACAACTATTTTACTTTCATTTGCAGTCCTTTTTAAGAAAAAGTTACTTTTACATTATTATTTTAAAATCAAACAAAAAACAAGCAATGAAAAAATTGTTTACACTACTCACCATCGGATTTTTCCTTTTGTCAGCAAACGCGCAGAACAAACAGGTTAATCCCGCTGATGTGGCTTTTAGTGGTAAGGTTGCAACTAAGGCACCAGTACCTAATCGTGCTAAGAAATCTAAATCTGGTGTTTCTGGTAGAGCATCAACTAGCGCTTTCAGTATTTCCTATCGCCTCAATGAAGATGCTTGGGCTGCTGAAAAAGGGTACACATCAACTGGTTTTATTTGGGAGATGAATGCAAACCTGCCTAATTCTTCTTTTGCAACTTTAAGAAACATGGCTGTATTGTTTGATTCCTTACAAGAAAATACAGATGATTTTCAATCTTACAAGGTGAAGTTCTACCCTAAAAATGAAAGCACTGTAAAAGTTAATTCAGTTTACTTCCCTGCAATTTTTGAAAAGAACGTAAACAATAAGCCTGATACTTTTAAAATTTCATTATTCAAATTGCCTGCTAACTATGCTTGGTCAAATCCAACTTTAGCTGGATTGATTACAGGGTCAGGAGCTAATGAATCATTGAATACACAGCCAACTACAATTTGGGCTGATTCTTCTTACAATTTTAATCCAAGTGATTGGGCATTAGATTCTGCTACATCTCCAAATGGAACAGTTTACTTTTTGGGTCGCGACAATATGAATGTTCAACTACAAAAAGGTGAGACTTTTGGTTTTAGAGTGGACTTTAAAGGTGATACTGCTAATAAACTTATTGTTTATGCAGGCCATTACGAGCAATGTCAAGATACTGCTTTTGCAGCTTCAGCAATTATCCCAAACAGTGTTGGTTATTTAAACTTTAGGGTGAATGCTACAACCGATTTGTCTGGTGTTTACAGAGATGATATTGTGTATAATGTGCAACCTCCTTGCAACAGATTCCTTTTCCAAAACATCACTATGTATGCTGATGTAGAAGTTACTAACGATGAATTTATTGTTGCTGCTGTTCCAAGTGTTAGAGAAGCTTGTCCAGGTAGTCAAATAGATTTGAAAGCCAATTTTGTTGGTTCATCTGAGGCTACATTTGTTTGGAGTGCTAAGAAAGGTACACTTTCTTCTACAAATGATGAAGAAGTTACCTTGACTTTGCCAAACACTAATTCTAATGATACTATCACATTAATTGGTACAGATTCGACCGGAACTGTAAAAGATACTTCCTTTCTTATCATTAGAAACAATGGTATTGGAATTAATTTTGCTAACAGCCCTTACAGCATCAATTGCGGTGCAAAAGCAACTGCAGTTAGTGCTTTATCTGGTTTCACAACTGGTCAAAGAACTTTCCAATGGAATATTGATTCGGATCCATTAGTAGATACTACTACTGCATCAGGTAACCTTGGCGGCTTGCTGCCAGGCACTTACAGTGTTACTGTAACCAACAGCAGAGGCTGCCAGACCTCTACTACTTTCTCAGTTCAATATAATGGCGGTGTAACTAATACTGTAAACTTCACTACACCGGATGTAATTACTGGCGGTGCTGCTCAGGTTTGTATTAATGCACCTTACACTTATGTAAATACTTCTGCAAACAAAACAGATTGGACTGCATCTTGGTCTTTTGGCGATGCAAATGGCAGCACTGATAATTCTACCGATGCTTTCTTTGCTTACACTTCTACAGGTACTTTTAAAATTAATTTATCAATGGACAGTGCCGGTTGCAAATTCTTAGGTCCTGAAAAAACTGTTTCGGTTTTGCCAGCAACCAATGCTGCTTGTGTTACTGGTATTAATGAAATTGCATTTGAACAGTCAGTTGAGTTGATGCCTAATCCTAACAATGGTTTGGTAACTATTAATGTTGCAAACATTGAAAAAGGAATTAATATTCAGGTATTCAACATCTTGGGTTCTGAGGTAAAACAATTTTCTTCAAAAGAAGCATTTGGTACTTTCAGCAAATCATTTGATTACAGCGATTTGTCAAAAGGTGCTTATTTGGTGAAAATCCAAAGCGGCAGCAAAGTGGCTGTTAAACGCATGATTGTAAATAAGTAATTCTATCCTTTTAGTTTGATACTAACAAAGCCTTCCACATTTGGAGGGCTTTGTTGTTTATAGAATGTAGGGTTATGCACACATTATTCACGGTAATTCACAGCAAGTTTGTGCGCAAGTGGAGAAGTGGTGTGTAAGCACTGCTTTCTTAAAATTAGCTTTGCAGCTATTCATCAATATTTATGAAACTTACATATTACGGACATGCTTGTTTTGGAGTGGAAGTAGGAGGCAAACACTTGCTTTTTGATCCTTTTATTTCATACAATGATTTGGCAAAGAGTATTGATATGAACTCAATTCCTGCGGATGTAATTTTAGTTACGCATGGACACTTTGACCACATTGCCGATGCAGTTGCCATTGCAAAGCGCACAGGCGCATTGGTTATCAGCAATTGGGAAATTTATGAATGGTTCAAAAAACAAGGATTAACTAATTGCCACCCTATGAATCTTGGAGGCAAGCGCAAGTGGGATTTTGGCACGGTGCGTTGTACCATAGCGCAACATAGCAGCGGCTTACCTGATGGTAGTTATGGTGGCAACCCGATGGGTTTTATGCTTGAAACAGAGGAAGGGAATTTTTATTATGCTGGCGATACTGCGCTGACTTTGGATATGCAATTGATTCCAAAATGGAATAAGTTGGATTTTGCTTTGCTGCCTATAGGCGACAACTTTACCATGGGTTATGAAGATGCGGTAGTGGCTGCTGATTTTATTCAATGCAACAAAATAATTGGTTTGCATTATGATACATTTGGCTACATAGTTATTGACCACAATGCAGCTATAAAAGCATTTGAGGATGCTGGAAAAGAATTGATTTTATTACCAATAGGCGAAAACATTTCACTCTAAATTATTATGGGAAAGATTATCACATTAGCAAATCAGAAAGGTGGCGTTGGCAAAACAACTAGTGCCATAAACATTGCCGCTAGTTTGGCGGTGTTAGATTACAAAGTGCTGTTGGTTGATGCCGACCCGCAAGCAAATGCAACATCGGGTGTTGGTTTCGATCCTAAGGCGGTGGAGCGAAGTTTGTACGATTGCTTTGTTAACGAAGCTATTTTAAGCGAAGTAACCTTAGTTACCGAAACACCTAACTTGAATTTGATTCCATCGCATGTGGATTTGGTGGGTGCCGAAATTGAATTAATTAATCGCCCGAACAGAGAAACGGTTTTCAAAAATCTGTTGGATGAAGTTAAAGACCAATACGATTTTATTGTGATTGACTGCTCACCTTCATTAGGTTTGATTACCGTGAATGCGTTGACGGCTGCCGACTCTGTATTGATACCTGTGCAGTGCGAATACTTTGCATTGGAAGGTTTAGGGAAATTGCTGAACACAATTAAAATTGTGCAAACACGCTTGAACCCAAATCTTGAAATAGAAGGAATTTTGCTCACTATGTTTGACCCGCGCCTGCGCCTTGCAAACCAAGTGGTGGATGAAATCAAACGGCACTTTGAGAATATAGTTTTTCAAACAATTATTCATAGAAATACACGTTTAGGCGAAGCTCCAAGCTTTGGCAAGCCAGCAATTTTATATGATGCTGAAAGTAAGGGTAGTGTGAACTACATGAGTTTGGTGCGCGAACTGCTGGCGCGCAACAGCATGGGTACTTTCCCAGAGGGAGAAACGGAGGTTGCGGATGAAGAAACAGTGTGAAGCAAAGAGTAGATTTTAGAATTGAATGTGTGCTATTTGGAATGTAGAATTACAAAAAACTACAGCGCGTGGTAAAAATAAAATACAATGACTAACGAGAAAAAGAAAACAGTTTTGGGAAGAGGTTTGAGTGCATTGCTTGAATCGAATGATACAACGGCAAACACTAAGCAGCCCGAGGGCTTTGGTAAACAAGTGGGTGTGGTGGTAAACATTCCTTTGGAGGCTATAGAGGTAAATCCTTTTCAGCCACGCAGCACTTTTGAAGAAGATAGTTTGATGGAGCTTTCTGAATCCATAAAAATACATGGAGTTATTCAGCCGATAACGGTGCGCAAGATTGAAAACGGGCGTTTTCAGTTGATTGCCGGTGAGCGTAGATTGCGCGCATCAAAGTTGGCGGGCAAAAAGGAAATTCCTGCTTACCTGCGCATAGCCAGCGACCAAGAGTCTATTGAAATCGCTTTGATAGAGAATATTCAACGGGAAGACCTTAATCCTTTGGAAATTGCCATCAACTATAAACGCCTGATGGATGAATGTGAATTGACACAGGAACAACTTTCGGTGCGCGTGGGCAAAAACCGCAGCAGCGTTACCAACTTTATTCGCTTGCTGAAACTGCCACCAGATATTCAGGCGGCTCTGCGCGATGAAAGAATCACAATGGGTCACGCTAAGGCTTTGTTGGGTGTGGAGCAAATCACCACGCTGCTAGCCTTGTTTAAAGAGGTATTAACCAAAGAACTTTCGGTGCGTCAAACGGAGGAGTTGGTAAGAACATCTGAATCGAAACCTGCAAAGAAGTCACCACCAAAAAAGACGCAGGTTCCTTATGCTATCAAGAAGTTGGAAGATCAACTTTCTTCGGCTTTAAGTACCAAAGTGCACATCAAACAGATTGCCGATGGAAAGGGAGAGATTGTAGTTAATTTCTACACAATGGATGATTT
>CAZKHZ010000176.1:0-7852 GCA_964552715.1 uncultured Chitinophagaceae bacterium
AGAGCAATAAATTTAATTACTCGATTGATAATTTTAATTGCTAGAGCAATAAATTTTATTGCTCAATTGATGATTTTCTTCGCTTATTAGGAATATCAGTTAATAAAAAATTCCATTAAAAACGAGTAGTTATTCAACATCCTGCAGGTTTCATCTCTACTACCTTTCGATTGCGGACATTATTGAAATTCAAATTTGTTGTGAATTTATTACTTTAAAAATGTCAAATTAATTCGCCCTGCAAGTCAAAGGCTTCGGCAGAAGTGATTTTTACTTGAGCAAAACCACCAACGCTTAAATAATTTTTCTTGGCATCTACCAATACTTCATTGTCCACCTCTGGGCTGTCGTATTCTGTTCTACCAATAAAGTAATTGCCTTCTTTTCTATCAAACAATACTTTAAAAGTCTTGCCCACTTTTTGTTGGTTTAGGTCGGCAGATATACTTTCTTGAACCGCCATCAACTCGGCAGCGCGCTCTTCTTTTATTTCTTGTGGCACATCATCTTCCAATCCATGTGCGCGGGTACTTTCTTCATGCGAATAGGTAAACACACCCAAGCGTTCAAAGCGCGATTGCTCGATAAAGTTTTTTAGGTTATCAAAGTCTTGTTCTGATTCGCCCGGAAAGCCCACCAACATAGTTGTACGCAAAGCGATGTCAGGTACTTTTTTACGAATAGCTTCAATCAATTTAATTGTTTCGGCATTGGTAATGTTTCTGCGCATGGCAGTAAGGATGTTGTCGCTGGCGTGTTGCAGCGGCATATCCAAATAGTTGCACACTTTTTCGTTTTCGGCAATGGCATCAATAATCTCCATCGGGAACTGCGCAGGGTAAGCATAGTGCAAGCGAATCCATTCAATGCCTTCCACCTTGTTTAGCTCGGCAAGCAGCTTGGGCAGGGTTCTTTTTTTGTAAATATCTAAGCCGTAAAAAGTAAGTTCTTGCGCAATTAGCATAATTTCTTTCACGCCTTTTGCCGCCAATTTCTTGGCTTCGTTCACTACTTCTTCAATAGTTTTTGAAATGTGTTTGCCGCGCATCAAAGGGATGGCGCAAAACGAACACGTTCGGTTGCAGCCCTCCGATATTTTTAAAAATGCATAGTGCGAAGGCGTGGTAAGCAGTCGCTCTCCAATCAACTCGTGTTTGTAATCAACCTTTAAAGTCTTTAGCAAGCGGGGCAGTTCGTTGGTGCCAAAATAGGCATCCACTTCGGGTATCTCTGTTTCCAAAGAATCTTTGTAACGCGCGCTGAGGCAACCGGTTACATACAGTTTTTCAATTTTGCCCGCATTTTTGGCATCCGCATATTCTAAAATAGTGTTGATACTTTCTTCTTTGGCACGGTCAATAAAGCCGCAGGTATTTATAATTACAATATTGCGGTCTTTGCTCCAGGTGTCGTGCGCCACATCATAGCCGCCATGTGTCATTTGCGACATCAGCACTTCGCTATCCACCAAGTTCTTCGAGCAGCCAAGCGTAATGACCGATACTTTATTTTGTTTAAGTGTTTTGGTTTTCATTTAAGATTATGCGGCTTTAGCAAGTATGTGAAGAACAGCTTTTATTCCTGCACATGATTTTACCTGATTGGTAGATACTGATTCTACACTTAGTGTACTTCCATCTGCCGCAAAAAATTCTATTTCAAATCCTTCCTGGTTTTCATAAGAATGAGCGATTACACCAACATCCCCTTTTACATAAGGCGTGCCGTTTAAATCTTCGGTTAGAAATACTCTTTCAAATTCTTTGAGCATGGTTATATTTTATACGCGGTTACAAATTTAATTACTTTTTCGGTTGCTTCTCTTATCCAGACACTTCTTATAACGTGAGTTTTTTCGTTTGGAAATACTATTGGGCTTTCAAAAATGTATTTAATTCCAAAAGGTGTTGTTAGTTGTTTAGATATTTCGTGTTGAGTCGCTTGCTGTTTTAGCAAATTTTCAAATTGCCACTCTGTTTCAGAATTTATACCATTAGCTATAAAAAAATCCGCTTTAGCTTTTCCATCTGGATGATTAGGATTAAGCAAATAAGCCCGAAGTTTATTTTTAGCAATCTCTAAAATGGTATCTGAAGGTAATTTCATTTTTTAAATAGACTCTCCACAAACAACTTCTTATTAAACACCTGCAACTTATCAATCGCCTCTCCCACACCAATGTAACGAATAGGAATTTTGAATTGGTCGGTAATGCCAAGTACGACTCCACCTTTTGCAGTGCCGTCTAACTTAGTTATGGCAATTGCTGTCACCTGCGTTGCTGCGGTAAACTGTTTAGCTTGTTCAATTGCATTTTGCCCTGTGGAGCCATCCAACACCAACAATACTTCGTGTGGAGCATCAGGCACCACCTTTTGCATCACACGCTTAATTTTTGAAAGCTCGTTCATCAAATCCACACGGTTGTGCAAGCGACCAGCGGTGTCAATAATTACTACATCGGCATTGTCGGCAACACCTTTTTCTAAAGTAGTAAAAGCAACCGAAGCAGGGTCAGCACCCATGTGCGATTTTACAATGTCCACCCCCGAGCGTTTTGCCCACACATCTAATTGCTCAATTGCCGCTGCACGAAAAGTATCGGCAGCACCAAGTAATACCTTTTTGCCTGCTGTTTTAAGTTGATGCGAAAGTTTGCCAATAGTAGTTGTTTTGCCTGCGCCATTCACACCCACTACCATAATTACATAAGGCTTTTTGTCGGTAGGGGTATCAAAATTTTCGGCATCAATATTGTTGCTTTCGGCAAGCAGTGCAACAATTTCATCACGAATCAAAGTGTGCATTTCATCTTCAGATGAAAACTTATCTGTGGCTGCGCGTGCTTCAATTCTCTTTATAAGTTTTGAAGTAGTTGCAACACCTACATCCGATGCAATTAGGGCTTCTTCCAAGCTATCTAAAACCTCTTCATCAATCTTGCTTTTGCCAACAAATACTTTGGCAATACGAGCAAAGAAACCCTCTTTGGTTTTTTCCAAACCTTTATCAAGGTCTTCCTTTTTTTCTTTGGTGAAAAAGTTGAATAATCCCATTGCTATATTCCTTTTAGTAACTTCTTGAAACAAAAAAGCCTCTTTGCAGAGGCTTTAAAATTATTTGTTGAATGCTTAGTCTTTTTGAGCTAAGAATTCTTGCACCTTGTCTTTGTGAATGATTTTTTCTAAGAAACCATAAGATGAACTGGTTTTAGATTTTATCGCTTTGATAACTTTTACATAGTCTTTTGAACCTACCTGAGCCTGACGGTCAGTTCTCGCGTTCTTTGAAACTTTAGCCATTGTTGAATTATTTTATTGGTTACTTAATTTCTTTGTGAACTGTATGGCGTTTCAATATCGGATTGTATTTACGCAATTCGATACGCTCGGTTGTATTCTTACGGTTTTTGTAAGAAATGTAACGAGATGTACCTGATTTTCCACTGTCTTTATGTTCGGTGCATTCCAAAATGATTTGAATGCGCGCGTCTTTTGATTTTTTTGCCATTGTTAATTTAATTTAGAGGGTTAGTTATTTGCCGCTGCGGCTTCTTTTTTGTCTAAATCTTTAAGGTATTGGAAAATACCTTTTCTGTTGATAGAGCGTAACACCGAAGTGCAAATACGCAATTCAATCCACTCGCCTAACTCAGGCACAAAGAATCTCTTCTTGTGCAAATTGGGCAAAAATCTGCGCTTAGTTTTGTGGTTAGAGTGCGAAACTTTGTTTCCGCTAACCGGGCGCTTTCCTGAAATATCACATACACGAGCCATTGCTAAAAAATTTGAGCGCGCAAAGATGCAGGAAAAATTGATTAATCCAAACCGTGATTTAATTTTTATTCCAGTTGAATCTGCCTAAATTTTCTCTAAAGCTTTTTTTAGGTCTAAATCTTCAGATTGAAGCAGATATATGTAGCCTTCGTTTTGCCAATGCTGCCTTCCAAAAAAAGCTTTGATACGGTTTTTAAGTTTTGATTGATATGCGTTGAGCTTCTGGATATCAGTTTTCATACCTTGTTGCTTTGCAAATGCCATGTATTGCTCATACAACTTATCATCTACCGAAAAGTCTTGAGCAAATGATTTTAAGTCTTTAAACTTTTCAACCTCTGTTTGATACTGAGGATAATACTTGTAGGTAAACTCCGCAATAAAACTTGACGCCTCAGCATAGGCGACATTAAATATTGTGCTGTCGAATGGTACAAACACATCGGGGCGAATGCCACCACCGCCATATACGATTCTACCTTTTGCAGTTTTAAAAATTAATGAATCAGCTTGAGTTATAGAATCTTCTTTCAAAAGGCTGCCATCCTCATATCGTTTATAAATTGCCTCATTGTAGGCATCCTTACCTTTTTCATAAGATTTTTGGATGCACCTGCCAGATGGTGTGTAGTAGCGGGCAACAGTGAGGCGCAAAGCAGAGCCATCACCCAATTTATATTGTTCCTGCACTAATCCTTTGCCAAATGTGCTTCTGCCAACAATTGCACCTCTGTCCCAATCTTGAATGGCGCCCGCAAGAATTTCACTTGCCGATGCGGAACCTTGGTCAACCAAAATGGTTAATGCACCTTTTTCAAATAAGCCTTCGCGTGCACCAATATAGTCTTGACGTTTGTATGCGTTTCCTTTTGTGTAAACGATAATCTTTTCACCCGTTAAAAGTTCATCGGCAATTTCTGCTGCTGCATTTAGATAGCCGCCACCGTTTTGTCGCACATCTACTATCAACTTTTTCAATCCTTGTTCATTCAATTTTCTGAGCCCTTTTTTGAACTCATCATGTGTAGTTGCGCTAAAACGATTGATGCGGATGTAACCCGTTTCTTCATTCAACATAAAAGCTGCATCTACACTGTATAATGGAATTTTATTTCGGATGATGGTATAGTTGTATATTTTGCCTGAACCATTGCGCAGGATGCCCACTTTCACTTTTGTACCTTTTGCTCCGCGCAATTTTTTCAACACATCTTCATTTTTAATCTTGATGCCCGCAACAGTTGTGTCATTTATCAAAACAATTCTGTCTCCAGCTTTTAAGCCTACTTCTTCCGAAGGTCCACCAGAAATTGGTGATACAACAATGATAGTATCGTCCATAATATGAAACTCGATACCTACGCCTTCAAAATTGCCTTCTAGTGATTCATTTTCTCTTTCTAAATCTGATGCGGGAATGTAGTTAGAATGTGGGTCAAGTGAAGAGAGCATTTCTTGAATGGCACTTTCGTAAATCTTTTCAGTGTTTACCGTGTCCACATATTTTAGCTTTACAAAGGTTAGTATGTCATCAATTTTATCGTAACCAGATTGCACAAATGGTGTCTTTTTACCATCGTTTACAGAAGTAAGCATCAAACCAAGTAATACGCCAAAAACTAACACCAATGCGTAAATCATTGGCTGCCACACATTGATTTTTTTAGATTTCACAATAGGCTCACTTTTTTCTAATTCCATATATATTTTTAAACTTGGTGAAAGTATGTGTTTTGATGTGCAATACTTGTTGATTAAGCAATTTTGCGTCTTTCTATTTCGGTGGTAATTAATTTCAGTTCTCTACTCATTTGCCCTTGCACTGATGAGTTTTCTTGCGCCCTACGAATGAGATAAGGAATTACATCTTTAACAGGTCCATAAGGCAAATATTTTGTAGCATTAAATCCTAAGTGCGCAAGGTTGAAAGTAACATTATCACCCATGCCATAAAGTTGAGAAAACAACACATGCGGATGATTAAAAGGAATGTTCTTTTTCTGCATCAATTGTATTGCCAATAAATTACTAGCCTCGCTTTGAGATGCAACGCAAAATGCAACATGAGAAATGTTATTCAAGCATATCTCTACAGCTTCATCAAAGTCTTTATCAACTGCTTTTTTATTCTTGTGAATAGGTGATTTATAACCCATGTCAGCCGCACGTTTATTTTCCTTTTCTATGTATGCACCACGCACTAATTTTGCGCCCAATACAAATCCTTTTTCAGATGCGCGTTTCAGTTCTTTCTGAAGATAGGATAACCTATCCCAACGATACAACTGAAAGGTATTGAACACAATAGCCGATGATGTATTGTATTGCGCCATCATATTTTCTGTAAGTTCATCTAAAGCATCCTGAATCCACGATTCCTCTGCATCTACATAGATTTGAACTTTATGTTTTGAAGCTGCTTTGCAAAGTTGATTAAATCTATCTTTTACGCTATCAAATTCTTCAGCTTCGCGTTTAGAAAGTTCTTCTTTGTTCTGCACCTTTTCAAACAATGCTAATCTGCCGAAGCCAGTGATTTTGATACAAACAACTTGAACGGATTTATTCTTTCCAGCAAATTCGATTGCTTCTAAATTATGTTGAATCGTTTTTTCAAAGTCATCCTCGCATTCTTTCAACTCGACACCATAATTTAACATGGCACCCACATTCTTGTCGCTTAGTTTTTTGATTGTCTTTTTGCACTCGTTAAAAGTTTCACCACCACAAAATTGTTCATAAACAGTAATGCGGAAAAGTGGGGTGATTGGCAGGTGCAGCTTCAATGCAATCTGTGCGAAGAATGTACCTGCACTTACTAATGAGCTATTCCCAATTAGCTTGAAAAGCGTTTGTGATTCTTTTAGTGCACGGTTATTTTTGGAAGCATAAGCAGTTTGTGTATCCTCAAAAATATTTGAATGAATTGTCATCTATCAGCGCTTAATTGTAATTGCAGTAATTTGATTTGAAAGATTGAATCTTTTTCCTTTTTTTAAAGACGAAGCAATACAATTTATGTTCCGAATTGTTCACTGTTACTACCGATTGCATTTTCTTCTTCAGGTAATACATCTTTTAATTTAGGAAGCTCTGTTGTAGAGTTGATTCCGAAATAGTCTAAGAATAATAGTGTTACTTTATATAACACTGGTCTGCCGGGTGAAGTTTCAACCCGCCCCGCAATTTCAATTAATTCCTTTTCTAATAGTTTCTGAACAGAGTAATCGCAATTTACGCCACGAATTTGCTCACATTCTACTTTAGTAACTGGACCTCTGTAGGCAATAATTGCAAGTGTTTCCAAAGCTGCGGTGGAGAGTTTTTTTTTCTCCTTTTGCCCAATTAAAATACTTACTGTTTTGTGATAATCCGCTTTTGTAAAAAACTGATAACCTCCTCCAATTACACGCAATTCAAAAGAAAAGAAATCGGGCTTATATTTTTCAGCAATGTCAGCAAGAATTCTGTCAATAATCTGCTCGTCCATCACCTCGCCTGTAAGTTTGTTGATGCATACAGAAATATCTTCTCTGCTTACAGCCGTTTCGGAACTGAAGATGAGCGATTCGATATGTTGATGAAGATTTTCCAAAATGACTTAGTGATTTGATAATTTGAAGATGCGAAAAGCATTGTCAAATGACATTCAAATTTTATTATCCGTTTGCCAAAGCAGCTGCGCCACCCACAATTTCCAAAATCTCTTTTGTAATAGAAGCCTGACGTTCGCGGTTATACTGAATACTAAGATTTCGAATCATGTCTTGAGCGTTGTTTGTAGCTGCATCCATTGCCACCATTCGCGAACCGTGTTCTGACGCGTTAGTATCCAACAATGCGCGAAAGAACTGTGTGTTCAATATTTTTGGCGCAAGCTCTTCAAGCAATCTTTGCTTTTCTGGTTCAAACAAATAATCGTTTTTCTTCTTGCTTTTGCTTCCTCCTTTGTTTGAATTTAAAGAAGAAACAGGTAGGAAACGTTCCACTTTAAAATTTTGTGTAGCTGCGTTTACAAATTGCGCATATACAAATTCAATTACATCGAATTTTCAATTCACACAAGATTTAGTGAT
>CAZKHZ010000177.1:0-7787 GCA_964552715.1 uncultured Chitinophagaceae bacterium
ATGAAGCACGCACAATGGTGATTGTACCCTCTATGTTGAATAACGAAGATGACATTGAATTACTGGTAGAAGCATTGGAAGTGCGCTATCTGGCGAATAAGGGAATGAACTTGCATTTCGGATTGCTGACAGATTTTACAGATGCCAGTGAGAGAGAAATGCCTAGAGACAAAGAACAGCTGCAATTTGTGCAAGAGAAAATTGTGCGGCTAAATCAGAAATATATTCATGAGCGGATGGATATATTTTATCTGTTCCATCGCCCTCGGGTATGGAATGAGCGCGAAGGAAAATGGATGGGCTATGAACGCAAACGGGGTAAACTGGCTGAACTAAATGCCTTGTTGAGAGGGAAAATCAAAAACGGATTTGCATTAATTATTGGTGAGCAATCTGTACTATCCCAAATAAAATATGTGATTACCCTTGATGCCGATACACAACTGCCCCGCGAGGCAGCTTGGAAAATGATAGGTGCGATTTCGCATCCATTAAATCATGCTTTGTATGATGAAAAGAAGAAAAGAGTGGTGGAGGGATATGGAATTCTTCAGCCACGAGTAGGTGTTAGTTTACCAGATGTATGTAGTTCTTATTATGTAAGGATGAACGGAAGCCAATCTGGTATTGACCCTTATACCCGTGCTGTTTCGGATATCTATCAGGATATATTTGAAGAGGGTTCTTTTATAGGTAAAGGGATATACGATGTAGATGTATTTGAAAAGGCATTGGACGAAAAATTTCCCGAAAACCGTATTCTTAGTCATGATTTGTTGGAAGGATGTTATGTGCGTTCAGGGCTTTTGAGCGATGTGCAGTTGTATGAAAAATACCCTGCGCGCTACTTGGCAGATATGCAGCGCAGACACCGATGGATTCGTGGTGACTGGCAGATTGCCGCTTGGGTTTTACCTTTTGTTCCAGGTGCGGATTTTAGCTGGCACCTAAATCCTATTTCTCTGCTATCTCGCTGGAAAATATTCGATAATATTCGTAGAAGTTTGGTAGCCATTGCACTCACTGTTTTTATAATTCTTGGCTGGGCTGTGCTGCCAGGTGCGGGATGGTGGACATTAATTATTACTGCAATTATTATTATTCCTTCTTTATTCTCACCCCTTTGGAACCTCTTCCTAAAACCCAAAGATGTCATCTTTAGGCATCATATTATCTTGACAGGAAACGCGGTAGGCAACACCGCTGTAGAACTGTTCTTTTATGTGATTTGTCTGCCGTATGAAGCATTTAATACGCTGAATGCAATTCTAAAAACGACCTGGCGAATGATTATATCGCGAAGACATCTTTTGGAATGGCAGCCCACTGGAACAGTTGAGTTTAAAAAGAAAGTAAACCTGTATGCGTCTTACCTCACCATGTGGTCGGAACCGGTTTTGGCACTTGCGGTTTTTGCTGGTTTATATTTCACCGCACCGTCAGCGATGGCAGCGGCATCACCCATATTATTATTGTGGCTGGTTTCGCCCATTATAACTTGGCGTGTAAGCCTGCCGATACCTAAAGAGAAATCGCTACTTAGCCTGCAACAAAGTACATTTCTACAAAAGAAAGCCAGACAAACTTGGTCGTTCTTTGAACGCTTTGTTACGGCTGATGATAACTGGCTTCCTCCCGATAATTTTCAGCAAGACCCAGATCCAGTAATTGCGCATCGCACCTCGCCAACCAATATTGGTTTATACTTGCTTTCTAATTTATCTGCTTACGATTTTGGCTACCTGACCGCTAATGGTTTGATAGAGCGCACCGATAATACTTTCAATACCCTGCATAAAATGGAAAAGTATCAGGGGCACTTTTATAATTGGTACGATACTCAATCGCTTCACCCGCTTCACCCGCGTTATATTTCAACGGTTGACAGTGGCAACTTGGCTGGGCTTCTGCTTACATTAAAACAAGGAATATTAGCTTTGCCAAATCAAAAAATAATAGGCGATAAACTGTTCGCGGGCTTGAGCGACACGCTGGCTGTGTTGAAGGATAATTTAGTTGAAACGGATATTAATATCCTGCTTTCCTTCAAAACCGAATTAAAACAAACCCTTGATGAATTACCCAAAACGCTTTATGAATTCAAGCAGCGTTTAAATGTTTTGCAAAGCAAGCTTACTGAAATAAGCTTTGAAAACACGGAGCGCAACGAAGAGGCTAATTGGTGGAGAGAGGCACTCCACCTGCAATTGCAAGCAGCCATAACAGAAATGACAACTTTTGCGCCTTGGGTATTGCTATCAACGGTTCCCGAAAACCTCAATCGCATCAGCCAAATTATAGGCATTCCCACGTTGCAGGAACTTTATAACCTAAGCGAATCTGTTTCAGAAGAAATCTCTAAAATTGATTCTTCAGATGAAGATGCTGAGTGGTTGAAATTGTTTGAAAATGCTATTCAAAATGGAGCTGAACATGCCAAAGAACGTTTAGCAGTTATTGAGAAGCTGGCTGAAAATTGCAACCGTTTCTCACAGATGGAACTGAACTTTCTTTATGATAAAACAAAATCGTTGCTCACCATTGGTTTCAATGTAGAAGACCATCGCTGCGACCCGAGCTTTTATGATTTACTCGCTTCTGAAGCAAGGCTTGGAACATTTGTTGGCATTGCGCAGGGGCAACTACCACAGGAGAGTTGGTTTGCTTTGGGAAGACTGCTGACCAATGTGGACGGGCACCCCATCCTCCTTTCGTGGAGCGGCTCAATGTTTGAATATCTGATGCCACTGTTGGTGATGCCAACCTACCCGAATACCCTGCTTGACCAAACCGATAAAGAGGCGGTGAGCATACAAATAGAATATGGCAAGCAAAGGAAAGTGCCTTGGGGTATTTCGGAATGCGGATACAACCTGCGCGATGCGGCTCAGAATTACCAGTATCGTGCCTTTGGCGTGCCAGGACTTGGATTAAAGCGTGGATTGGGAGAAGATTTGGTGATAGCGCCTTATGCCACCATGCTTGCTTTGATGGTTAACCCAGTAAAAGCTTGTCAAAATTTAGAGCAAATGGCATCGCTTGGTTTTGTGGGCAAGTACGGATTTTATGAAGCAATTGATTATACCCAATCGCGTTTGCGCCCGGGTCAGTCGCACACAATTGTCCAGTCATACATGGCGCACCATCAGGGTATGAGTTTCTTGTCGCTGGCGCACCTGCTGTTGAATCAGCCTATGCAAAAACGTTTTGAGGCAGAACCGCAGTTTCAGGCAGCCTTGTTGTTGCTGCAAGAAAGAATTCCTAAAACAAGTTCTTTCTACGTGCATACCACCGATATTGCTGAAGTTCATACCACAACCACCGAGCCATCAGTAAGAATTCTGCGCACGCCAAACACCACGGTACCTGCGGTGCAGTTATTGTCGAACGGGCGATACCATGTAATGATTACCAACGCTGGTGGCGGTTACAGCCGTTGGAAGAATTTGGCGGTTACTCGCTGGCGCGAAGATGCTACCTGCGACAACCGCGGCACCTTCTGTTATATCCGTGATACCGAAAAAGGAAACTTTTGGTCAACAGCGCATCAGCCAACTTTAGTGTTGGGCAAAAATTTCGAGGTGGCTTTTTCGCAAGGGCGAGCTGACATCCATATTCTTCAAGACAATATTGTTTCGCATACCGAGATAGTGGTATCACCAGAAGATGATATTGAAATGCGCAGGGTGCATATTACCAACCGTGGAAGCAAACGTAGATTAATTGATGTAACTACTTACGCTGAAGTGGTTATTGCCCCTCCGGCTGACGATGATGTTCATCCAGCGTTCGGCAACCTATTTGTGCAAACTGAAATACTGGAGCAGCAGCACGCGATATTGTGCAGCAGACGACCGCGCTCGCATGAGGAAAAAACACCTTGGATGTTTCACATGGTGAAGGTGCACGAAAAAGATGTGACACCCATTTCGTTCGAAACAGACCGACTGCAATTTTTAGGTCGCGGCAACACGGTTTTTAGCCCGAAGGCGATGAATACTGCTGGTCCGCTTTTGGGCAGCCATGGCGCGGTGCTTGATCCCATTGTTTCTATCCGTGTTCCCATTAGTCTTGAACCAGATGAAACAATTACGCTTGATGTGATTACTGGCATGGGCGACACCCGCGAAATATGTAAGAACCTCGTAGATAAATATCAGGATAAACATCACAAAGACCGCGTGTTTGAATTGGCGTGGACGCACAACCAAATAGTAACGCGGCAGATTAATGCCACCGAAGCCGAAGCACAGTTATATACCCGACTGGCTGCTTCCATTTTATTTTCCAATCCCGCTTTGCGCGCAGAGCCTACCGTGCTGATACGCAATCACCGTGGGCAAGCTGGTTTATGGCCTTATTCTATTTCGGGCGACCTGCCGATTGTGTTGCTAAAGATTGAGGATGAAAGCGATATTGACCTCGTAAAACAGATGGTGCAAGCGCATACCTATTGGCGATTAAAAGGGCTGCTCGTTGACCTCGTGATATGGAACGAAAACCATGGCGGTTACCGTCAGTTATTGCAAAACCAGATTACTGAACTACTGTCAACACAAGCCACTAACCAGCCTGGCGGTATTTTTATCCGCGCGGCAGAACAGATATCAGAAGAAGATAGCGTATTGTTTCAAACGGTCGCAAGGGCAATTATTTCTAGTACTGGTGGAAGTCTTGCTGACCACATCCACCGCAAGGTGCCAACTAAAGCAGTGATGCCTTTGCTGGTTCCATCAAAAGAATATTCGCCTTCGCCCATGCCTTTGGCTTCTCCCCAAAACCTTACTTTCTTTAATGGCTTGGGTGGGTTTTCGGCTGACGGAAAAGAGTATGTTATTCATATAGCAGACAAAAATATGACCCCTGCCCCTTGGGCAAACGTAATAGCCAATGCCAATTTTGGCACCGTTATTTCCGAAAGCGGACAATCCTATACTTGGAGCGAAAACGCGCATGAATTCCGCCTTTCGCCTTGGAACAACGACACCGTATGCGACAGTGCAGGTGAAACTTTTTACCTGCGCGATGAAGAAACTGGCCAATATTGGTCACCCACTGTTTTAACTACTGGTGGGCAGCCGGGCTACCTGGCAAGGCATGGTTTCGGCTATAGTATATTTGAACACAACGAAGACGGCATTCATTCAGAAATGACAGTCTTTGTTGACCTCGAATACTCCATTAAATTCTCTGTCATTAAGCTAAAGAACGTATCGGGTAGGGCAAGGAAAATTTCGGTAACAGGTTATGTAGAACTGGTGCTTGGCGACCTACGACCAAAATCTGCCTTGTATATCGGCACTGAATTTGACATGGAATTAGGAGCCATCTTCGCCAAAAATCCATATAACACCGAGTTCCCTGACCGAGTGGCATTTTTTGATGTTGATGAAACGAACAAAACCTACACTGGCGACCGAGCTGAGTTTATAGGGCGCAACGGCAACCTGCAAAATCCTGAGGCAATGCTGCACACAAAACTTTCGGGCAAAACTGGTTTGGGTATGGATCCTTGTGCTGCCATTCAGGTAGCTGTTGATTTATTTGACGGGCAAGAAAGAGAAATAATCTTTAGGCTAGGTGCTGGAAAAAATGCTGAAGAAGCCCGCAACACACTCAGGCATTTCAGAGATGGCACACACGCAAAAGACACCCTCGAAAAAGTAAAAGCTTACTGGCAAAATACCGTCACCGCCATGCAGGTTGAAACGCCAGATGCTGCTACCAATGTGTTGACAAACGGTTGGCTGATTTACCAAACCCTCAGTTGCCGCCTGTGGGGGCGCAGCGGCTACTATCAGTCGGGCGGGGCTTTTGGTTTTAGAGATCAGTTGCAGGATGTAATGGCGCTGATGCAGAGCGCACCAGAGCTGGCGCGTAAGCAAATTCTACTTTCGGCATCGCGGCAGTTTATTGAAGGTGATGTGCAACATTGGTGGCATGTGCCCAGCGGCAGAGGTGTAAGAACCCGATGCTCCGATGATTACCTCTGGCTGCCTTTTGTTACCTGTCAATATCTCACTACAACTGGCAACACCGCCATACTGGACGAGATGATACCTTTCCTCCAAGGCAGACCGTTGAATCCGGGTGAGGAATCTTACTATGAACTTACAACACATACTCACCAAAAGCAGCAACTGTATTTTCATTGTGTAAAAGCAATTGAAAACGGGCTGCACTTTGGGGCGAACGGATTGCCTTTGATAGGCACCGGAGACTGGAATGACGGCATGGATCGCGTGGGTCAAGATGGCAAAGGCGAAAGTGTATGGCTGGCTTTTTTCCTCTATGATATATTGGTGAAATTTGCAGAAGTTGCCCGTCAGCGCAACGACCTTGCATTTGCAAACCGCTGTGTAGAAGAAGCGCTAAAACTAAAAGCGAATATTGACAAAAACGCTTGGGATGGCGAATGGTACCTGCGCGCCTTTTTTGATGATGGCACACCGCTGGGTTCAAACACTAACGAAGAATGTAAAATTGATTCCCTTGCGCAAAGTTGGTCTAAGCTATCTGGTGCGGGTGACGAAGCAAAGAGCAACCAAGCCATGGAGAGCGCCTACACCCATTTGGTAAAAAAAGAAGAAGCACTTATCCGGTTGCTCACACCTGCTTTCGACAAATCGGACTTAAACCCCGGTTATATAAAAGGCTACGTGCCCGGTGTGCGCGAAAACGGTGGGCAATATACCCATGCTGCTGTGTGGTTGGTAATGGCTTTTGCCAAAGCGGGCAACAACAAACGCGCTTGGGAACTGCTCCAATTAATCAATCCCGTTAACCATGGGCGCACCGCAGAAGAAATTGCTGTATATAAAGTAGAACCCTACGTTACAGCAGGAGATGTATATTCCGTAGTGCCACATACTGGGCGCGGTGGGTGGACCTGGTACACTGGTTCTTCGGGCTGGATGTATCGCCTTATCACCGAGTATTTTCTGGGTATATCTCGCACTGGCAACTTGCTGCACATCAAGCCCTGCATTCCTCAAGAATGGCACGGATACAAAGTGCATTACCGCTTTGGCAACACAATGTATCATATTACCGTTATCCAAAACAGTGGCGCAGGAGAAATTTCGGTAATACTTGATAATGAAATTCAGTTGGATGGAAGCATTAACCTTTTGGATGACGGAGTGGAGCATCAGGTGGAGGTGAAAGTGTTTGAAAGAATTTGAAATTAAATGAACTTGGAATTGCTCTCGTTATTCAATTAAGCTGGCACTAATTGTAATTTCATCAACGCAATTTACGCAAGCGAGACGATTGCTGTAAGAGATTTTTGGGGGGAAGGAGGTATTGGGGCGAAGAAGTATAGCCGCAACTTTTTATTAATGCTGAAAGATAAAAACCATAAGGGTGAAAACGTTATTAAAAAGAATAAACTGCAGGCTTTATTTCTCACTGATTGGCAAAGCAATATGAATTCATACTTTACATTGAAAGGAACTTTGTCAAAAACAATGATTTTTTTTATGCCTTTCCGTCAACATAAAATCCAAAAGCTACCACTGTTTGCCAATTAGATAATCAACCTACCAAAAAATAAAAATATCAATATCTCTGTACACATAGTTTTTACAAACCTTTTTTTAGAAAAATTAAAATTAGCAATTACGAACTTGTTTATTTCAAAAAACAACCATTTTAATAAACCGCTTATTTAGCAAAATACTTTACGCTATTACTATGTTTACTTTTACCCTTTCAAAAGTTAATTATGTCCATTTATTAATTTTTTATTCAACTAATAGAAAATGAATCAATTGAATGTTAAGTTA
>CAZKHZ010000178.1:0-7759 GCA_964552715.1 uncultured Chitinophagaceae bacterium
ACTTGCGCAGGTTACATCTTGTTTGGTTTGTACGGTGACGGTGATGGTGGGGCAAGGGGAACAAGGCTGAACACTTGCTGCACTCGTTACAACAAAAGTTGTTCCTGAAGCATCTGTTACTCGTAAAGGATAAGTGCCCGGTGGTGTTATAGTAGTGCCCGTAGTAAAGTTTGTAAATGACTGTTGGTTAACTGCGCATCCAGGAGGTAATGCACAACCAAAAATACATGCACTACAGTTTTGAATAGTAGTATCCTTTGCCCAAGTGTAAGGAGCAACACCATTTGAAACGGTAAAGTTACCATTGTTTTCTCGGCATACTTCTAATGCAACACATGGACTTACAATTATATCTACAGAATCTGCACCGCAAGGAAGTGTATATTTTATTTTATGATTTCCAGGACCAGCAGTTGCAGGGCTAAACACACCGGATGCATTAACTCCTGTTCCACTCCAAACACCCCCTGGCGTAACTGCCTGCAAGGTTACATTAGCAGAAGTAGGGCAGAAAGTTCCCACAGGACAAATAGTGGGGTCGCAGTTAATCACAGGTAAAATGCCACAGGCATTTACGTTCATAGATTGTATTGTACCTGTTCGTGCACCAGAACTAGAGGTGCCGGTTGAGCCCGCAGCAATAACTTCTCCATTGGGCACAACATGCACATCAAAAACCGTAAAAGTAGTTGGGTAGGTCGCAATTTGATTTAAGTTTTGATCAAACTTTACAACTTGGTTTTTTGAACCAACATAAACATTACCACAAGCATCAATATCAATACCACTATTTTCTACAATGCCGCCACCTACAATAGGTGCTATGGTAAATACGCCTCCAGGAATTGTTACACTCGATACAATTGCTCCAGTTGGTATATATCTTTTATCTAAGCGATTTGCTCTGTTTACATAAACATGGTTGCCAAAAGCTTTTAGCGCACATATTCCAGTATTATCATAACGCCAGTTTTCGCATTTATAGCTTAGGCTGTAATTATTGTAGATTTTATTTACATCAGAGCAGAAAACTAAATTTTGATTGAAGAATCCTATTGTGTCATGAGTTAGGTAATAATACTTTCCATTATTACATGCTGTAATAGATCGCACTTCCTGTGGTGGTTGAATAGTACCTCCTGTAATCTGTACGCTGTTTGTTACAGTTCCGTTTGCTACATCTATTTCATAAATAAAAGGGATTGGATTTAAAGAACCACCTGTACCTCCAATTACTAATTTTGTTTCCAACGAATTAAAAGATACCGACCAAAACTCTTTTAAAAGCCCCCCAGGAGGATTTGTATTATTCCATGCCAATGTGCCGGCAGGAGTAACTTTAATAATACGCGCAGGAGACCCATTTGTAATGTAAGAATTTCCTTTTCTGTCTGTAGCAAAGCCTCCCATCCATTCTGTGGAATCGTAAGGTGTGTCGTAAGTCCATTGAACCACACCAGCTGAGTTATACTTAATTAATTGCAGTGGCATTACACCGCCAATTATATATACGTTTCCAACGGTATCTCTGTCGCACTCCCACACACATTTCCATTGCGTATTGAAGTTTGGAGTTTGAACCCAAGGGTCAATCACAACAGTTTTCGTGTTGTCATAATTGCCTAATTTATAAGAAACTGTGTTGTCGTTTACTTCAAAAGCTGAAGAGATTTTTTTCTTCTGATTGTTTTTGTAAAAAGTTATTGGCGCATGTTCGATAATATCACCAAAAGAAGTGGTAATTAGTAATTTTCCTAATTCATCTTTCTGAATGTTTTGACTGGATGCATATCTCATTTTTACATCAGATGGATTAGCCCCCGGATGAAGGATTATAGAGTACTTTATGCCACTTTCTGGATGAATTACATATTCTACATCAATATTGGGATATAAACCTTGATAGGTGATTTTTTTATATGATTTAAGATTTTCGACAGATTGAACCGAACTTTTATCATTGCTATAAATAGCGTATGAATGGAATGCTTTCTGAGTTTCAGAAGGAATGATATTAACGTTTGGATTAGATCCAATCCATTCTACATCAACAAATTCATGCTTTGAAACAATGCGCGGTTTTGATTTATCTCCTCTTTTGCGATTCTTGTTTTTTTCTGCAAAGAAGAAATGGTGCGATAAACCGCTTGGAGTAAAATACAGCATTTTACCTTGCTCATCTAAAGCAAACTTTATGTTTTTATCTTTTAAGCTTGGATGCCGAACATTAAACTGCCCTTTATTTTCAATAAATTCTCGGTTGCTTCCGTAGGTAGCAGTCCATTCTTTAGAATTTGCTGCGTTGGCTGAAAATGAAAGACTTGCAACGAATGTTGCAGCTAACAGTAGAAATTTCCTCATTAAAAATGTTTTGACTTTCCGTTTTGTATAAACCAAAGATGAAAAAATCTTTAAATCGGTTGTAAATAAAAAATATCCTGTTGATATGCAGAGATTTGAAGTTGCTTTGAATTACAAGCTGTTATGTGTTATTTTATACAACATTATTGCTTATAATTGACTACAATTTCTACCATTATACCTTGACAACTTTTCATAATCAGTTTATGTTGTCTTTGCTTCCAACAATAAATCAAATACATTCGCGTTCTATTTTCAAATAAAGTTTTATGAAAAGCATCATCAAATTAACAGCAATCGTGGCAGTATTTGCCGGAGTTATGGCTTTGTCTTCTTGCCATCGCCAAACATGTCCCACTTACACCAAATCTATAAACGAAGTTCCTGCTCAAGTTCGCGCATAAACGATGAACTGGCTTCCACTTAACAGCGAGCAGCAATATCAAGATTTGTTGACTGAATCAAACGACCATTCTGTGGCTGTGTTTAAACATAGCACCAGATGTTCTGTTAGTTCAATGGCTAAGCGTTCGTTGGAATTTAATTGGCAGTCGGCTGCCAATGGAATGCCTGTTTACTTTCTCGATTTATTGCAGCACCGCGATATTTCTAACCTTATTGCTGAAACTTTGCAAGTAGCGCATCAATCGCCCCAACTCATTATTATCAAAAACGGAAAAGCTGTTTATCACGCTTCTCAAAGCGAAATTGATGCACAGGAGGCAGTTGAATCTGTTCTACAAAAATGAAGTTTATTAAAACCCTTCCGGCAGTAATTGCCTTGACTTTTTTATTGTTCAATTCTTCGTGCGATACGCCCGAGAAACTTTTAAAAAGTTCAGACCTTGATTACAAATACAAAAAGGCAATGCAGTGGTATGGCAAAAAGCAGTACTACAAATGTATTCCGGTGTTTGAAGAGTTGATGGGATTGTACAAGGGTACTAAGTCAACTGAAGACATTTACTATTATTATAGTTTAGCGAACTTTAAGCAAGGCGACTATATTATTGCGGCATATCACCTAAAGAACTTTTACGATTTGTATCCTAATAATGAACATGCAGACGAATGCCTTTATCTTCATGCAAAGAGTTATGAAAAGCTTTCGCCAACTTATGAGCTGGAGCAAACTTATACCTACAAAGCTTTGGAGGCATATATGCTTTATATGAGCAACTTCTATGATGCCAAGCGAACGGATTCTTGTAACATAGCGATTTCTAAAATGCGCAAGAAGTTGGAGAAAAAGGCTTTAAGCAATGCTGAATTGTATTATAAAATCGGGCATTTCCGAGCTGCGGCAACTTCCTTTGAACAGCTCTTGGAAACTTACCCAGATATAGACAATACGGAGCGTATTTACTTTATGATTGTAAAAGCAAATCAGAAGTTTGCTCAAAACAGTATTCCATCAAAAAAGGCGGAGCGATATTCGCATGTAATAAGCAGCTACACAACTTTTAAAAGGCGATTTACCTCAAGTAAATATTTAGAAGAAGCTACGCTTTATGAGCAACAGTCGCATTTTCAAACAGTAAAAGGATTGTTGGAACATGGACAAACCGCACCTTTGGGTGAGCGTGAAAGGATTTACAGTAAATGTATTTATGAGGCAGGTGCTCGTAAGGCTTTGATAACTGACCATAAAACTCAAGTGAAATGCGATGCTATTGCTGAGCAGGCTAACTTTTTGATTGTTAAGAATCACTTTTTGATTGCGGAAGAAATGCGCGGAGCTGCAAAATCGCAACCGTTGGAACAAACTGTGAAAAGTTATATTACATTTGCCGCCCAATTTAAAAATAGTAAGTATGCTCGCGAAGCAGATAAAATGTACCGCACTGCTACTAAAGCATTAGAAAAATTGAAAGAAAATGGATAAGTCGAAAAAAGTTAAGTTGTCGCAATTGAGCCCTTACATCGAAACGCAGAATTTGGAAGCGTTTGCGAAAGAAACGGGTAACATTTACGAATCATTGTTTATGATTTCTAAAAGAGCGAACCAAATCAGCAAAGAATTAAAAGAGGAGTTGCATTCTAAATTGAAAGATTTTGAAAGCCATGATTCTTTAGAAGAGATAAACGAAAACCGCGAGCAGATTGAAATTTCGCGTTTTTATGAGCGTTTGCCACATGCAACTATTATTGCTACCAACGATTTTGTTGAGAAAAATATTTATGTGCGCAACCGTGCAGAAGACATTGTAGAAGAAGCATAATTCAATAAAATCATGCGCCATGGATTTGAAAGGAAAGAAAATCTTGTTGGGCGTTTGCGGTTCTATTGCAGCATATAAAAGCGCACTTATTGTGCGCTTATTTGTAAAAGCCGAAGCGGATGTGAAAGTTATCACAACTGCTTCGGCTTCTGCTTTTATAACACCGCTCACGCTTGCTACTTTAAGCAAAAACCCTGTGGTGCAAGACATTGCGGAGGCGGATAACTGGAACAATCATGTGGAGTTGGGTTTGTGGGCAGATGTGTTTTTGATTGCACCAGCTTCGGCAAATACGATTGCAAAAATGGCTGCCGGCATTTGCGATAATATGTTGCTGGCTTGTTACCTTTCGGCTAAGTGCCCGGTGGTGTTTGCGCCTGCAATGGATTTGGATATGTGGAAGCATCCGGCTACACAACGTAACATTAAAACTTTACAGGAGTTTGGTAATCATTTGATTCCGGTGGAATATGGAGAGTTGGCGAGCGGATTGGTGGGAGATGGGAGGATGGCGCAGCCGGAGAGAATTGTGCAGTTTATTGGGAGTAATCTGTGATTTAAAGAATTACAGAATTGCCAATTACGTTTTGTAATTGGAATGATGGAAAGAAAAAGACAACTTAACCGAAAGAGGGTATTCCATTATTCTCACATTCCATCATTCCACGGCAATTAAGTGTTCGGAATTTTCCAATTGTAAGAAGAAAAATATTGAAAAAAACTCCATGAAAGTGCTGATAACAGCGGGACCTACGCGAGAGGCGATAGACCCAGTGAGGTATATTAGTAATCATAGCTCGGGCAAGATGGGGATTGCTATTGCGGAGGCATTTGCAGAGCGAGGTTGTGTGGTTACTTTGGTTTTGGGACCCACGCATTTAACAACACATCATCCTGATATAAAGGTTGTGCCAGTGGTGACTGCAGCAGAGATGTTTGATGTGTGTGATAAGCTTTATACGGAGACGGATGTGGCTATATTTGCCGCTGCCGTGGCGGATTATTCTCCTAAGGAAGTGGCTGCTCAAAAGGTTAAAAAAATTGGTGATACGTGGAGTGTTGAATTGGTGAAGACAAAAGACATTGCCTTAGAAATGGGTAGGCGAAAGGCGGCAGGGCAGGTGAATGTGGTTTTTGCTTTAGAAACTAATAATGAGTTGGAAAATGCACGGGCAAAGTTGGTGAAAAAGAATGCTGACTTTGTAGTGCTGAACTCTATGCAAGATGAAGGCGCGGGCTTTGGGCACGACACTAATAAGGTTACTTTATTATTTAAAGATGGTTTTGTAAAAGAAACTGGATTGAAGACTAAGCGTGAGTTGGCGGATGAGATTTGTGAGGAGGTGATGAATATAAAGTGACGAGTGATTGGGTGAGTTGTGAGATGATAGAGTTGGGAGTAACATTTATTTACATCGAAGAAGAATTGCCTAAAATATTTGTAGCAACATCTCGTCTGAAGACACTTCTGATTTTGCTTGCGGAACTTATATCCCCTAAGTTTCGGTGATAAAATACAATTGGAGACTGACTACTTTAGCAACTAAACGGTTAAGCTTAGTTCGCTAGGGCAATACACTTTTTTTTGCCATGTTTTATTTTCATTTCATTAAGCAAAACAAAATTAAATCATCGTTGTTAGAAAGGGCAAAAACAGTTAATGAAAAAAATTCTCTTTATCGTCTGCGCCATTGTTGTAACCGCGTCTTCTTGCAACAACTCTTCTAATTGTAACAACCAACCGGTAACTACCGACCCTACTGCCAACAAAACGCAGTTCTTAGGTGTGTGGTATGAAGTTGCAAGTATTCCGCAATTTTTCAACACAGGATGCAATTGCACCAAAGCTGAATACATTGATAATGGAGCAAACATTATTGTCAAAAACAGTTGCCGCTTGGGGGGTGCTACCATTGGCGTGCCCAACAACATTACTGGCACAGCTACGGTGCCAAACCCTAGCGATTTCAGCAAGATTAAAGTCAAGTTTCCTGTAAGCCCAACTGCTGCAGATTATTGGATTTTGTCTTTTGACCCCAATGGAAAATATATGCTAGTGGGCGACCCGCAGCGTAATAGTCTTTTTGTGCTAAGCCGCAACCGCACATTACCTTCTAATATTTATAATAATCTGATGGGTATTGCCACAGGCATGTGTTATGACGTGTCTAAAGTAAAAAAGACCGACCAGATTGCTTGCAATAACTAATTTTTTTCAATAGAAATACCATTCAGCCTCTTGCGCAAGCAAGGGGCTGTTTTGGTTTTTATACAATTCTAATCTTCCTTCTTTTTCTTCACATTAGTATAAAGCAGCGATAAATCCATAAAGCCTTTTAGCGCATTCATATTGTTGTAATAAAGCTGCCCCAGCCCACAATAAACCAAGCCCAAATAAGCATTCATGGTAGCTATGCGCTTCACATCGCGGGCATCGCTACAGCTCGCAAGCCGCCCCTCGGTTTGTTGTTGCTTGTCGCGGGCTGCAAGGCACAAAGCATAAAAATCGCGCACGTCCTCAAACACCACAGTTAGCGAAGGATGCGTCACCGCCAGCTTTTCCAATTTTTTGCTCAACGTGCCAATCGCCTGAATGCGTGTCTCGTAGGTGCCGCTCAAAAAAGGCGTGCGTTTTTTCGGAAAAATCTCCACTTCTGCCGGTGAGTCTTCCAAAAAAATGTAGCGCACCTTTGCCTCCCATTCGGGCAATTTTACCTTCAATTTTTTCATGGAATTTACAAACCCGAGTGTGAAACCTTTGTAATTTCCTTTTTCCATTATCCAATTTATTGTGCTTTGCTTATAGTCTTGATAAAATGGAAGAAAGTTGCTGCTAATAGGCGCAATCTGCGGATTGCTGCTGCCTCTGAGTTTATCCATACTATCTGTCAAAAAACGATAGGCATTCACGTGACTTAGGCGCGTTTGTACCTCAAATGTGTTTTGCAATAAACGATGCGCTGCGCTCATAAATTTATTTTTTTTGTTATTGTGAAAGGGCTTCTAATGTTTTGTTTGTAAGTATTGACAATAAGGTTTATACCACATTGCTTCTTTCACATAAAGCCCAAATGGGATTTTTCTACCATTGCTGCTTTAGCAAATATTATCGCTGTGGTTTATACAGTATTATCTTACAAATATAAAATATAGTTGTGGATTATATAGTATTATTT
>CAZKHZ010000179.1:0-7635 GCA_964552715.1 uncultured Chitinophagaceae bacterium
TGAATCTCCCTTCCCGCCTTTGGCGGAATTTGCGCAGGCTACAACACGAGGGAGATAATTGGGTGAATTTCCGAAGAAGTCTGATGAAATACAAACTGCGCCTTCACTCTATTCCAATCATCCATTATTTCACTATTTCAACATATAGCTATACATTTTTCCAAATATTTGCTTGCTGCAAAGCGATATGAGAACCATAGAATATTTGCGTTGACTTTTCAAAGCTTTCGGTGTAGTCGCTCACAAAAAATTCGTTATGACCTGCCTTTTTATCATTCAGCAGATAAAGCCTTTCTAACTCCAACTGAACTTCGCGAGCAACAAAAGTTGTGTTGTCAAAAATCTTTACTGGAGGAGGAATGATGGCTGCTATTTTTTCTTTAACAAGTGGATAGTGTGTGCAGGCAAGAATCAGCGCATCAATATTTTCAAGTTCCTTGCGAAGCAAATAATGCTTTAGGATGTTATCCATATTTGCATCGGTATGAAAGCCCTCTTCTATCATGGGTGCCAACAAAGGTGTGGCAAGAGAGATGATTTCTAACTCGGGTTTTTGCTCGCGGAAAAGTGATTCGTAAATACCTGATTGCACAGTTGCCTGAGTACCAATAATGCCAATTTTCTTTAACGATTCATCTTGCACTACAGCACGCACCACTGGGCGAATAACACCAAACACATGCACATCATCCTTATACAACTCACAAAGAAATGGATAGGACACTGCCGAAGCAGAGTTACAGGCAATAACAATTGCTTTGCAGTTTCTTTCAATAAGAAAATCGGAGATAATGTAGGAATACTGCTTAATAGCCCGAGCTGACTTATCGCCATAGGGCAAATGCGCTGTGTCGCCAAAGTAAATCAATTGCTCGTTTGGCAATAGTTTAGAAATAGCATTGGCGACCGTTAAGCCGCCAATACCACTATCAAAAACCCCGATGGGTTGATGTTTATTTAACTTCAAATTATTTTCCGGCTGGTTTTGCTGGAGTTGGTGTTGGAGTTGCTGGTCTAGGTGTAGCAGGCGCGGCAAGAGCAACTTTCTTTTTAACTACTTCTGTAACACTAAATTCCTCTTTAGGGAAGTATGGCACACTACCAGATGCAATATCCAAAATGTAAGTATATCCGCCTTCTTTCGCAGCCTCTTCCAATAGTTTGATGTACTTATCATTAATAGGACGCATCAAATCGCCTTGGTATTTTTCAAGCTCACCTTGAACTTTTTCTTCAAAAGCCTGAATACGTCTTTGCAAATCTTGAACCTCTTGAATCTTAGCTTCAAGAATTGCTTCCATCATATTTTTACCATTGTCTTGTACATCTTTACTTTTGATTTCGTACTCTTTGTACATGGTTTCAAGAACTTTGGTGTATTCACCTTTTTTCTTTTCTAATGCGTCTTGCATTTGTTTGAACTCAGGCATGGCTTGAAGCACTTCTGCCGAATTGATGTGTCCGATTTTTTGTTGTGCAATTGCAGCAGTTGTAAAAAGTGCGCAAAGCATCATTACGATTGTTTTCTTCATTTCTGTTTTTTTTAAAGGTGTGCGAAAATAAAAACTTACGGCAAACTGCCTCATTTTCCTTGCGTTGCCGCAGGTGTAGTCGTAGTGCCAGTTGTTTTAGTAATGCCTAATGCAGAGAGAATATCCTCGCTTTTGTTTAATTTTTCGCTGTAGTAAAGCATAGATGGTCCAGCAGATTTATCAAAGATTAAATCGTAACCTTTAGCTTCGGCATACTTTTTCATTTCGTTGTAAACCTTATCCTGTATAGGTTTCACTAGCTCCTGACGCTTCTTAAACAAATCTCCACTGGGTCCAAATTTCGTTTTTTGAAATTCCTTTACTTCCTTTTCTTTGGCTTCTATATCCTTAATTCTTTGCTGCTTCATTTGTTCTGTTAATAAAACTTGTTCAGCCTGAAACTTGCGATAAGATTCGTCCACTTCCTTCATTTTGGTTTCAACTTCATTTTGCCAACCATCCGAAACTTTATCCAATTTGGTTTGAGCATCTTTGTAATCCTGCATTTTAGAGAGTACATATTCAATGTCAACAATGCAATACTTCTGTGCATTGGCAGCAAAACTCATTACTGCAATAGCGATTAGTGTGATTATCTTTTTCATAATTAATAATTTGTGAATAGGGAACGAAGATGTGGTGTAAAGATTATCCAACCTAATTGAATTAACAGAACTTGACAAACAAAGCAATGGAGAGGGATGCAAAAGTAGCCTGCAACTGCTTATATCAAACCAATAAATATCTTTAGTGCGTTTTAGGATAAAAACCTAACCATGCCAATTTCATTAGAATTAAACTTACTGCCCGAGGAAGTAGCATCGCCAGATTTGCTAAAAGCTAAAGCTGCAGACACGCTACAGATTCCCGAAAATGAAATAATGCACATTGCTATAGTGCGCAAGTCTTTAGATGCACGGAAAGCGCAGATTTATTTTTTGCTAAAAGTTGATGTGTATCTGAACAATGAAATCTTTCAACCAGAGTTGCGCACTTTTCAATTCAAGTCGGTTTCAAATGATAAAACATGTCATATTATTGGCTTGGGACCTGCTGGAATTTATGCTGCATTTCAGTGTTTGGAAAATGGTATCAAACCAATTGTAATAGAAAGAGGAAAGGCAGTAGCAGAAAGACTGAAAGACATTTCAGCAATCCATAAAAAACTCACTATCAATCCTGAAAGCAATTATTGCTTTGGCGAAGGCGGAGCAGGAACCTACAGTGATGGAAAACTATACACGCGCAGCAGTAAGCGTGGCGACATTAAAAAGGTGTTAGATGTTTTTATTCAGCATGGCGCAGATGAGAAAATTGGATATGAAGCACATCCGCATATTGGCACCAATAAATTGCCGCGCATCATTCAAACCATGCGCGAAAACATTATTGCGCATGGTGGCGAAATTCATTTCGGTACACGGGTAAGCGATTTTAAAATTGAAGAAGATAATATCACTCAAATTATTTGCAGCGATGAAAAAGTATTTGATTGCCAACATGTAATTCTTGCCACGGGGCATTCTGCACGTGATGTTTTTGAATTGCTCCATCGCAAAAAGATATTGATAGAAGCTAAGCCCTTTGCATTGGGTGTGCGCATTGAACACAAGCAATCGCTTATTGACAGCATACAATACAAACGCCCAGAACGTGGTGATTTGTTACCCCCTTCAAGCTACAGTTTGGTAGCGCAAGCCTGTGGCAGGGGTGTGTTTTCTTTTTGTATGTGTCCGGGTGGAGTGATTGCTCCGGCTGCTACCAATGCCAATGAAATTGTAGTGAACGGCTGGAGTTCAAGCGCAAGAAATGGTATGTATTCCAATAGCGGAATTGTAGTTGCTGTGAACCCCGAGAACTGGATGAGGTATGAAAAGTATGGCGCATTAGCCGCTTTGCAATTTCAAAAAGATGTTGAGCAAAAAGCATTTTCTGCTACAAATTCATTGAGCGCACCCGCGCAGCGGATGGAAGATTTTATTCAAAACAAACCATCAAAAGACCTGCCACGCACTTCTTATCAGCCGGGTTTAATGTCTGCTGATTTGAACGAAATACTTCCTCCATTTATTACTGAAAGTTTGCGCGAGGGCTTAATTGATTTTGGTAAAAAAATGCGCGGCTACAGAACTAACGAAGCTGTGCTAGTAGGTGTGGAAAGCCGCACTAGTAGCCCTGTGCGCATCCCGCGACAGAAAGAAACATTCCGACATCCACAAATCAGCAATCTGTTTCCGTGTGGCGAAGGGGCAGGGTATGCGGGTGGCATTGTGAGCGCAGCCATGGATGGCATTGCTTGTGCCAATGCAATTTGATTTTTAAAGTTCCTGCAAACAAAAAAGGTGCAAACACCGTCTGCACCCTTGTATCGTTTCAAATCTAATATCTGGTTTACTTCAAATAAGCCGAGTACATCCATACAGATTTCTCTTGCTCGCGTATGTAATCACTCATCAAAGCATTTGTTCCTTCATCGTTTGCATCGGCTGAAAGGCTAAGGATTTCGCGCTCTAGTTCCAATAAAGTTGTGAAGCCTTCCAACACCTTTTTTACTGCCTGCTTGCCTTCGGTTACATCTTTTACTTCTTTTATTTTTGAGTGTTTGGTGTAATCGGAAAACGTGTGTAAAGGCGTATTGCCAAGTGTAAGAATACGTTCAGCAATTTCATCCACTTTCAATAAAGCATCTGTATAAAGCTCTTCAAATTTCAAATGCAATTCAAAGAACTTTTCTCCAGTTATGTTCCAATGAAAACCACGTGCATTGATGTAGAACAACTGATAATTTGCTAAAAGCAAGTTCAGTTTTTCTGAAAGCTTTTTTGCCTTATCGGCATCTAAACCAATTTGATTTTTCTTAGCCATACCTTTATTTGCTTCTTGTTTTTAAGGAGCTAAACAATTTATGTAAACAAAAAAATTACTGAGCTTTTGGAGCAGCTTCGGTGCCGTGAGAATGTCCACTGCAAGCTGGTTTGCCCTCTGTGGTTTTGGCTTGCTCTTTGCTGCAACTTTTACCCTCGGCTTTCATTTTGCTGCAACAAGCAGGCACTGCGCCATCGGCAGAAGCTGATGCAGGAGCTGCTGAGCAACATTCTTTTTTACCTTTTGCTTTTTTATCTTTTTTACCATCATGGTTATGATTTGCAACCACTGCGAAACTTGCCACAGCAAGTGCCAAAATTAAGAATACATTTTTCATAATTATGCTATTAAATTGTTTAAAAATTATTCGGGCAATGTGCCTATAACGGTGATACCGCCTTTTACTTTTTGTTTTAAATCCACATCTATTTTTGTGCCTATAGGCAAAAATAAATCTACTCTTGAGCCAAACTTAATAAATCCCAACTCTCCGTTTTGGCAAACCTCATCACCTTCGTTCAAATACCAACGAATTTTACGCGCCAATTTACCTGCAATCTGACGAATAAGAATTTCCACGCCATCTTCGCTCTCAATTACTACCGTGTTACGCTCGTTTTTTTCGGAACTTTTTGGATGCCAAGCAACGAGGTATGTTCCCGGATGATATTTTTGGTAAGATACAGTGCCTGCCATTGGTGCGCGATTTACATGCACATTTGCCGGGCTCATAAATATACTTACCTGTATTCGCTTATCGTTGAAGTATTCGTTCTCCTGCACCTCTTCAATCACCACAATTTTTCCATCGGCAGGAGCAATCACTTTGTTATCGTGAATCACCATTTCGCGATGCGGAATTCGAAAAAAAGATGCAAAAGCAGCAAGTATTAAAATTGAAAATCCGCCTGTAATCCAATAAGCTGTTGGATTTGAAAAAAGGTAGGCGAGCAGTGCATTTAAAATCAGCAGCACGATACCGGAAACTAACAGAATTCTATGTCCTTCTCGGTGAATGGTGATTTTTCTCTTCATTTCTTTTGTTTAGACGAATACGAAAATAGTATTCTAAATGACATATAGATAGTACGTGTGAAAGCAGCTTTTGTTTCTGTTTGTTTTATTGCACAGCCAAGCCATTCAACTTATTTATAAGCATAGTTGCCACCTTGCCAGATGTAAAAGCCTTGTTGCCAAACATTTCTACGTGCTGAATGCCTTTTGATGCATTGGTGAGGAATAATTCGTTTGCGCTTTCAATATCACTAGTATTACAATCTTGCTGCTGAACTTGCACCTGATTGCTTAACAATATTTCTATCGCCTTTTTGCGCATCACACCATCCACGCAACCGCTATGCAAAGGGGGTGTATAAACAACTTCATCTTTTACCATAAAAAAATTGGAGGCAAGCGCCTCGCAGATATTGCCATTGGTATTCAGCAAAATCATTTCATCCAACGCCCGCTCTCTTGCCTCAATAGATGCTAACACATACAACAATGCACTGCTTGATTTGATATTGCCCATTGCGTGCGCGGGCTTGCTATGTTGCAAAGAAACATCCACCGCTTTTAGCGTATGCTGCGAGTAAAATTCCACACCATCATTTTCTATTTCTATAACAAAGCCGAAATTATTTTCGGTGGGCAGATAGCGCCCCTTGCCTGCGCGATAAAACTGAATTCGAATGCGCCCAAAGCGGCACTGATTTATTTCAGCAAGTTTTAAAATCTCGCTTTCAAAAAATGCTTTGTTTTGGGATTCTGGCAATTGAATTTGCAGAAGGCGTAGGCTTTTACCAATCCGTTCAAAATGTTCGTCCATAAAAGCAACCCTGCTATGAAAAATGCGCATAGATTCAAAAAAACCATCGCCAAAGCGAAGGCGATTGGATGCGCTGAACACTGTTGTGTTTTCGTCTATGATGTTTCCGTTAAAATTGATGTATAGCATTGCTGCGGTGAAGATAGAGATTTAGGGTTTGGGGTAATATTTGAAATTAAAATAAAACCGCTTATTTGACTTACAACTGCAATTACGAACTATACTTTTTGCACCTCTCGCTTACTTATTATCATACCAATCATCATAAAGAGAGCAGTCAGAATTACAACCTGAATAACAAGTGACTTATTTACCAAGTCTATTTGTTGGGCTGCTGTAATAGAGAGAAATAATAGTATTGTGATTAATCCTCTTGGGGCTATAAATAATAAAGGGCGTATGGGAAGCTTTGAAATCAATAATTGAATTGCGCGAATTGAAAAAATTGAGATGACAATGAGTAGTGACCAAAGGAAAGTTTTAGGATTCAAAACATCAGCAGTTTCAATAAGATATCCAAACAACATAAAAAACAATGCTCTGACCAAAAAAGCAACTTCGGTTGTCAGTTCTTTAAACTTAACTACTTCCTTATTTAACTTATCGGGTCTGAATATTTCAATCCATTTGATTTTTTTTAACTCGTCAAGATTATTGATGAGCAAACCAAAAAACATAATAAATACAAGTGCTGGTAAATGATATACTTCAGAGAGTGCAAAAATTAAAACTATCAATAAAATAATGGGTACAAACTTTACATGATGATCAATATTATTGAGCAGAAATGAGAGCAATATGGAAGCAAAAAATGAGACAACGATTATGATTAGTAATTGTAATCCAAAGTGTCCAAAAGCATTGATGTCAATAGTTTCGTTTAATACAAGAAAGTTGAAAAACACAACCCCCATAATATCAGAAAAACTACTCTCGTAGGTAATAAACTCGCGGTTAGATTTTGAAATACTACGCGCTGTAGGAATTGCAATCGCACTGCTTATGACGCAAAATGGCATTGCATTTATCAAACTGATTTTAAGACCAAACCCTCCAAAGTGATGAAACAAAAATGCGAGTAAACTTGCCAAAATGAGCATAGGCAATAAAGCACCTAAAAATGATTTTCTTATCAAGCCAAGTTTTGAAATATTAAGTTCTAATTCAAGGGAGCCTTCCAGAACAATTAAAATCAAACCTATGGTTCCCAAAATAGGTAGCACAGAAGAGAAATCCGGCAACTCAATGTTTAAAAACTTAGAGAGGTATCGCAACAACCAGCCTAACAAAAGCAGAAGAATAACTGAAGGAACTCTTGTTTTTAGAGCCGTAAGGTCGAAAAGGTAAGCGATTAGAAGTAAAACGCAAAAGACGATGATAATAGTAACTGTCATTTAAAAATTATAGGGT
>CAZKHZ010000180.1:0-3924 GCA_964552715.1 uncultured Chitinophagaceae bacterium
TGTTGTTCGTTACCGATTCTTATTTCGGTGACAGGAGGCATTACAGCCACAATTTCATCGGGCTCGGTGATGGATGCGGTGGCAGTGGCTGTGCAGCTTTTGCTATCAAAAACAGTAACATCATAAGTGCCTGCACCCAATTTTGTTGCGGTTGAATTTTGCGTGCTATTGCTCCACAAGTATGTGTAACTAGGTGTGCCGCCTGAGCCACGTGCAATAATACTTCCGTTATTTCCACCAAAGCAACGCACATCTGTTGCGCTGTCAATTACTGCTTCAAAGAATGGGGCAGGATTAACGGTGAAGCTTCCGATTATGGTGCATAAATTTACATCAGTAACGGTTACATCATAAGTATTAGGAAGCAGGCTATTTATAGAACTTCCAGCTTGGTTGTTTGACCAATTGTAGGTGAAAGGCGCAGCGCCTGTGGCACCAGCTACGGTAATGCTTCCATCGGCAATGTTGTAGCATTGTTGGTCAACTATAGAGGTGGAACTAACAGTAGGTAAAACCCATACGGTAACGATGATGTCGTTGCTTAACCCTTCGCAATTTGCATTGCTGGTTGTAGTAACATTAAAGGTGCCGCTTTGCGTAACGTTGATAGTTTGTTGAGCAGCACTATTGCTCCAGTTATAAGTTTGGAAAGTAGAATCGGTGCTAAGATTTACACTGCCACCTGCGCAAAAGGATATTGGTCCATCAGCCGCAATGGTTATTGGCAATGGATTTGGATTGAAAGTAATTACCAAATCATTGCTGCGTACATTACAATTGCTGCTGTTGACTGCCGTTACAAAATAGGTGCCTCCTTGCGTTACTGTAATATCTTTTGTGGTGGCATTGTTGCTCCAAGTATAAGCATTGTAAACGGTGTCGCTGGTTAGCACAATGCTACCGCCTTTACAAACAGGTAATGTTCCTAAAGCTGTGGCTGTAGTGGGTAATGGAGTAGTAGCCACTACCACATTCGCAACATCGCTTAGCCAAAGGCAGCCTAACGCATCAATTGCACCAAACGAATATTGCCCGCTTTGTGTGGCAGTTATACTTTGCGAAGTTGCGTTGTTATTCCATAAGTATTGAGCAAATGTTTGCGTTGCTGCAATGGTAACACTGCCACCCAAGCATACATTTACAGTACCAGATGGATTGAGTGTGGTAAGTTGTGGTGGGCTGATGGTAAGCACCATAGAGTCAATAGCAGCACAATTGTTGATGGATGTAACCACATAATAAGTTCTCAGTTTTGGTTGTTGGGTTAGGTTAGTGTCGCGGACGATAGGGTTGGCAACGGTGCTATCAGATAAGCCTATTGAAGGAGTCCAAAAGTAAGTGTAATTGCCCTGAGGTTGACCTCCTAATGTAGCTGTGCCACCGCTACAAATAGTTTGGTCTTGTCCGGCAAGGGGTATAGGATTTGCATTTACAGTAACCGTGCCTGTTGCCTGCGGAATGGTGCATCCACCATCATTGATATTGAGCGTAAGATTTTTTACTGCCGCACCTGTCCATCTCACTTCCAATGGACCAGGTCCAGTTGCCGAGCCGCTTACAATGGTTCCACCACCAAGCCCCCAAGTGAAAGTTGCAGTGCCAGAAGGTGTTCCACTAAATGTAAGAATGCTTGTTTGTCCATCACAAATTTGCACAGGGTTGGCAGTGAATCCTGCATTGAATGTTCCTTGAATATCCACTAGCAAAGAGTCGTTTGCATAGCAGCCAAATCTGTCAGTTATCCGAACGCGGTATAATGTGGTTTGAGCAACGAGCTCAGTTATGTTTTGAGTTGCTTTTGCGCTTGGTGTCCATGCGTAGGTGTATGGTCTTGAACCCTGAATAGGATTTGTTCTTAAAATGAGAGTTGCTCCTGCACAAACAGTGGTGTCTTTATTTAGATTATTAAGTGTTTGCGTATTTAGTGTTGCGTTTGCATCAGGGCAAAGGTTTACTTCGATAACTGAAATACTTGTGCGGTTGCAGGGCAAATCATTCCATTGCCCACCCCCAAAAATCTGCACGCATTGTTCTCCATTATTGCAGCGATACTGGTCGCCACATGTAAAGTTGTTACAACCGAGTGCACAGCCATTGTAGCCGTTGTTATTTGGCTCACCACCAGACCAGTTTTGGTAAATTGTAGGTGTTGCTGGGGCGGGTGTAAAATTACCCGTGGAGCCATCTAGTGCAAAGAAAGTGGATGCGCCTGTACCAGTTCTTCTGTATCCCAACCAAATGGTTTGTCCGTTATAGGGAGAGGCATTAAGTGCATTGGCAACATTGGTGTTTTCTGCGGCATCGTTTAACACCACCATATTTGCGCCAAGTGCTGCTGCTGAAGCCTGTGCTTGCGCTGCGTCTTGCGTAGCAGGATTCACAAAATACATACTGCAAGATTGTCCTTGCACATTAAGCGGCACATATCCTGCACCTGTAAATGTGTTGATGATTTGTTGAATATCGCAGCCTTGTGGACCAACAGGAGGGCTGCAGTTGTTATTAATGGTAACGTTCATGCTGTCTTTAGAAAAGCAACTGTAGCGGTCGGTTATTGTAACCACATATTTAGTGGTTTGGGCCGGAGAAACAAAAATGGGGTTGGTAGTTTGCCCTGAACTCCAGCCATAAGTATAAGGTTGAGAACCAAGAATTGCGCTGCTGTTTAGTCTTGCAGTTTGCCCTAAACAAACAGTAGTATCGTTGCTTAATGTAATTTCGGGACAAAGGTTTACTTCAATTACAGAAATACTTTGTCCATCGTTACATTTTTCATCATTCCAAGTTCCTGCAGAATATATTTCTACGCATTGCTCACCGTTTTGGCAAGCATAAATGTTGCAACCAATTAAGCAACCCGGGGCACACTGGTAGCTATTATTATTAGGCTCACCCGCTGCCCAGTTTTGATATAGATTTGGAATAGCAGGTCCTGGGGTAAAGCCACCCGTTGACCCATCCAAAGCGCTAAATTGATTCTGTCCAGCTCCAGTGCGTTTATAGCCAATCCATATTTGACTTGATATGGCAAAAATATTTTGTGCCAATAGTGCATTCAATACATTTTGGTTTTCGGCAGCATCGTTGAACACAACCATATTTCCGCCTAATGCAGTAGCTTGTTGTTGGCTCAAATCAGCACTTTGTGCTGTAGGATTCACAAAATACATACTACAACCTTGCCCCTGCACATTCAACTGAATATATCCTGCACCCGTAAATGTGCTTACAATTTGCTGAATGTTGCAGCCCTGTGGACCTACCGGTGGAGTACATGTATTTACTGTAACGGCCACTAAACCTGTATCTCTGCAACCGTATCTGTCTTGCATTAAAACAACTAATTGCGAAGTATTACTTAATGGTTGACTAAAGATAGAATCGTTATCAACGATTGCAGGATTTGGAACAATGCCCCACGCCCATGTGTAACCACCATTAGGGTTTTTTGATCCAAACAAACCGCTTGATGGGATGCTTACCGGATCGCCAGCACACACAGTTGCATTTGGAGCAACAGTTAATTCAGGGCACAAATTTACCTTTACAATCGAAGCATATTGCGCGGGTGCCAAACATGGAAATCCAGGGTTTTCGTAAACATCATTCCATCTTCCATTACTCATTTGAATATTAGCAGCATCCTCGCCAGCAGCAGAACACACATCGGTGGTGTTGTTTGGTTCTCCTGAGTTCCAATTGGTAAAAGTGGCAGAACTGCCATCTTCCCATCGCCATGTTCCCTCGGTTACTCTATCGGTATAACCTATCCACAAACCACCAGTAACACCAGCCGCAACTGCCGCTTGCCACACCGCATCATTTTCTATTTGGCTGTTGATAGTAAGCAAGGTTGCCCCAACTGCTGCCGCTTGGCTTCTTGCAGTAATCCAGTTGCTGGTTGTTTGTGAATTAACGTAATAA
>CAZKHZ010000180.1:3934-7603 GCA_964552715.1 uncultured Chitinophagaceae bacterium
ACGTAATAACGGGCACATGGAAAACCCGCAATAGTTAATGGCTGAAAGCCCGCTTGCTGCATGGCTGCATCAATTGCTGGTAAACTGCAAGATGCAGATTGCCCGCTAACATGTAAAAAAGTAACTGCTAAAATTAAAGCTGTGAAGAGTTGCTTCATCCTATTTATAATTAATTCGTTTGTTCAAAAAAGCCGCGAAAAGTAGAAAATATTAAGCGAATGTAAAGACGCATTTTATATTCAAATGGTTTGTTGAAATAATTTACAGAAGCATTATCAACTCATTTTGGTACAAAATGTTTGTAAACAGCAGCTAATAGTTGCTCAACTGATTGAATGCTTTTGCATTCATCCCTGCTATGAATATCTTGCCGCCCGAAATCAACCATGCAGCAACAACTAAAGAATAGTAAACAAGATGCCATTACTCAATTGGTTTTAACCGTTGCAGTTTTGGTGTTACTGAATGTAGTTGCGGCATTCCTTTATTACCGCTTTGACCTTACAGCCGAAAAACGCTACTCGCTTTCAACGCCAACAAAAAATTTGGTCAAAAATTTGAAAGATGAGGTTGTAGTGAAGGTTTATTTGGATGGAGAATTGCCCGCAGGCTTTGTGAGGTTAAAAGAGTCAACCCGCGATTTGCTGAATGAGATGCGCGCCATCAACCGCAGCAATATTCAATTTGAGTTTGCCGACCCGCTTGAAGGCAGAACTGAAGAAGAGAAAACCAACATACTTCAAGAACTTGCCAAGCAGGGTTTAACAGGCACTAACCTGATGACCAAAGGCAAGGATGAAAACACCCAGCGAATCATTGTTCCGGGGGCGGTGATTAATTATCAGGGCAATAGCTATCCAATTAACTTATTGGAAAATCAGGCGGGTTTTTCGCCCGAAGAGATTCTGAATAATTCTGTGATTCAGTTGGAATATAAGTTTGCCAATGCCATCAAAAAGCTTTCACAGTATCGGTCATCGCGCATTGCTTTTTTGCAGGGCAATGGAGAACTGAATCGCCTTGATTTAGCAGATATATTAAATACATTAGTTGAGCAACGCTACGAAGTGCAGGAAATGTATATTGATAGTCAATTTGCTATTCCTTCAAAGTTTGATGTGGTGGTGGTTGCCAAGCCTCAAACTGCTTTTGACGAAAAGAATAAATACAAGATTGACCAGTTCATTATGCGTGGCGGCAAAGTGTTGTGGTTGTTAGATGCCACCACTGCCGACATGGATTCGCTCAAACAAAATCTTACGGGGCAGTTTGTAGTAGATAAGCCATTAAATTTGGACGACCAACTCTTTAAATACGGAGTGCGCATCAACAATGATTTGGTGATGGATATTAACCTATGCGGCTCTATTCCGTTGGTGATTGGGCAGATGGGCAATAGCCCGCAAACGCAGTTGTTTCCGTGGTATTACTTTCCTTTTTTGATGAGCAGTAAGTCTCATGCAATCACCCGCAACTTAGACCCCGTTGCAGGGCAGTTTGCCAGCAGTATTGATACGCTTAAAAACCCAGGGGTTACCAAAACAGTGTTGCTGCATACCTCCGAAAATACTAAGGCGGTAATGACACCAACCCGCGTGGGCTTTGACATTCTTGCCAACCGCCCCGACCCTCGTTATTATGCTCAAAAAAATCTACCTGTGGCAGTATTGCTCGAAGGGCAATTTGAGTCTGTATTCAAGAATCGTTTGGCAAAGGAATTTTTGGCGGTGAATGATTCATTGGGCGAATTGAAATTTATAGAGCGCAGCAACAAAACGCGCCAGATTGTAATTGCCGATGGCGATATTATTCGCAACGAAAAGCGCAATGACAACTCCGCTTTTCCATTGGGCTATCAACCCTACACCAAACAAACGCTTGCCAACAAAGATTTTATTTTGAACTGTATTGAGTATCTGGCAGATGAAGAAGGTTTGCTGGAAACACGCAACAAGGAAGTGAAGTTGCGTTTGTTAGATACGATTAAAGTGAATGAAGAAAAAACAAAATGGCAACTGATAAATGTAGCTATGCCATTGTTCCTGATATTGGTTTCGGGCTTTGGTTTTAACTATTGGAGGAAAAACAAATACACGAAGTAATGTAGTTTATTATGCTACGGAAATTTTCTGTAAATATCTTTTCTTGGTGCTATGGCAGCAAAAAGCACAGTTGACTTTTCGATGTAAAATCCGATTCTAAAATTGCCACACCTAATGCGGTATGCAGTTTTATGCCCTTTCAATTTTTTGACAGATTGTAATTCCCTAATTGATTCTGCAGCCTCCGCATTTCTTAAGGCATCTTGGATGCACTGCGCTAACTTCTTATCCCTAATCTCAAAGAGCTGTTCGTTGAAACTTTTTTAAAGGAAACTTTCAAGAATTAAGTATAGTTTTTATGGTTCTGTTTACAACATTTTTGCTAACCCGTCCGGATGATAGTGACTGGTTCATTTCTTTCAACAACTCATCATCTTCTACAGTTTCTACAAAATGAATGCTGTCTGAAGATTTTGATAAGTCCTTGAGAAGCTGCAATATACTTTTACCTGTTTTGCTACTATCATTTATTTCAACAGTTATAACCATATTTAAAATTTACACTAAATTAATAAAGTAGTGTGATCAAAACGCTAAAATTTCTTTCACACGAGTGAGCTTCGTGTGAGGAATTCCCTGTTGCTTTGAATTATTCTTAGCAGCGTATGGATTGAGACTCTGCGTTTTATGGCAAGCAACGTCCGCTCCGCTCTATGTGCCGCATGGAGCGGAGCTGTGAAGGATTTTTTGGGGTGGGATATATTGTGGCGAAGGAACCAAACTCGTTTTGAGCCATGTTGCGGATGTTGCTGACTTGAATATGATGCTTATCGCGGCTTTGATTTTTTTTACCAATCACGGCAGTTAAAATACCCTGCCATTCTATATCTGTATCGGTTTCGCGAAAGGCATCAATCTGACCCTGAAAGTTGCTTAATACTATGGGTGTAATGTTGCGATAGTTAAGATCAGCTTGATCGCGGTGAAGGCTACCTCGCAGTGCATCGCAGCGTTGAATAAGTGTAGCATCATCTAAGCTAAAAATTCTGGTTTCTTCTTGCTTTTCCATTTTTTATAATTTTTGATGTACGAAAATAATTTGGGGAGCTGGGTAATGGTTTTGGGGAGGTCTGTTGTGTTTTTGTGTTGCTCTGCTGAGATTTTAATTTGCTCAGTTGTTAAAAAGTAGATGACTATAATGCTTTTGTGGATCTCTGTTGCGCTTTCGGGGAACACTGTTGTGCTTTTGGGGAACTCCGTTGGACAAATGGGCAGTTCATTTTGCCAACTTGGCATGTTTGGTGGGCTGTGAGCCTTGTGAAATGTATAATTGTGAATATCTCTTACTTTTTTGCTGTTATTTAAGGTGGGTTCTAAAAATTCACTTTTAGAGATTTGGATAAAATTGGAGAACCCGTTAACCGATTTTTTGTAATCTATTTTTCAAAAATACCTTATTTTTCGCTACAACATAATTGTTTTTCTTTATATCTATCAATGTATTTAATGTCTAATCTTATGTTTTATTCGTACCTAAATAAATTGTAAGTTAAATTTATAAGTCCAATTATTACAGTTGCTCTTACTATTCCAACTGAGCGTATAAATAAGCCATTCATACTTTGTT
>CAZKHZ010000181.1:0-7582 GCA_964552715.1 uncultured Chitinophagaceae bacterium
GCGCATAAGTTTTGTATTAAATTTAAACAACCTCCTAAATCATCCTATAGGAAACACACTGCCTTCAATAGCTAAAACCGAATTGTCAAAAACAGATTTAGCTTCATTAAGCAACAAATTCAAATCTTCGTAACGCGCAGAAAAATGCCCTAAAAGTAATTGCTTCACATTAGCCTTTACAGCAAGTTCAGCCGATTGCTTTGAAGTAGTGTGCATCGTTTCCACCGCGCGTTCCAACTGCTCAGTTATAAACGTTGAATCGTGATACAACACATCAACATTCTTAATCTGCGGCAGTATATCCTCGCTATAAAGAGTGTCGCAGCAATAGGCAAAGCTTCTGGCAGGGCGCGGTGCAAGTGTAAGCTCGTTGTTGGGGATTTTCACACCTTCGGGGGTGATATAATTTTTACCTTCCTTAATGCTCAATATATCTTCTCGTGTAAGATTATACTCCTGAATTTTATCGCGCCTCATGTTGGGCATATTTGGTTTTTCGCGAAACAAAAATCCAGTAGTTGGCAAGCGGTGTTTTAGTATGATAGTTTCTACAGAAAGAAAATCGTCTTCGTAAATCTTTCGTGGTATATCGGCTGGTACAGGATGAAAAAATATTTCAAAGCGCAACATTGTTTTCCCCCATTTCAAGTGCGTATTTATAATTTCATCTAAACCCTGCGGACCATAAATATTTAGTGGGGCAGTTCTATAATTTAGGTTGAAAGAACTTATCAAACCAATTAAGCCAAAGTAATGGTCGCCATGTAGATGTGAGATAAAGAGGTTGTCTAACTTTCCTCTTTTAATGCCATATCGGTTCATTTGCAATTGAGTGCCTTCTCCGCAATCAATCAAAAAATTATGACCATTGTAGGTAACAATTTGAGCAGACGGATGGCGGTTATAAGCAGGAATTGCTCCGTTGCTTCCCAAAATTGTAACCTCAAACTGCACTAAATAGAAATGAATTTATGAGTGAAAAAACTGAATACTATCCACGCAAGTCGCGGTCAAGTTCCTCCATCATTACATAATCAACAGATTCACTCACGGTTGGAACGATATTTAAAATCGGCTCTAACTGAGAAATCTTAATGAGCTTAGAAATTTGCGTATTCAAACCTGTCAAAACAAAAGTTCCGCTTGATTCTTTACATAAACGATTGCCTACCAAAAGCGCGCTCAACCCCGAAGAGTCAATAAACTGAACTTCCGAAAGGTCTAAAATAATATTGCGGTAACCTTCGGTGTTCAGGTAAACCAATTCGCTTTTTAATTGTGGAGCAAGTGAGCTCAACAATCTTTCTTCGTGCAAACGCACATGACACAATCTCTCTTTTTTATCTAAAGTCAGCTTCATAGCCAGCTAATTAATATTAATGAATGAAATGAGGTTATCTCGCCAAAAATAGTTTTTTTCAATATACAATGATAACCGCCAAAAGTCAATATCCCAAAAACCAAACAATTATAATTTAATTCCATCCGAAAGCAATGCCAATAGAATCTTTTTAAAAATGTACAATCCAAAAAAAAATCATTACTTCGATTGCCCAAAAGAGCACAATAAAAAGATGTTTCAAATAGATAATTTTAAATTTCTTGTTGAATCCAATGCGTTTGGAGTTTGTTCAAAGTTGGGTGAAAAACTGGGAATGCCCATCAAAAACATTCGCTTGTTTTTCATTTATGCAAGTTGCTTCACGCTTGGCTCACCGGTTATTGTTTACATGATTATTACGTTTTGGATCAAAATGCGCGATTACGTTCGCGGCAGCCGCAACCCTGTTTGGGACTACTAAAATCGTAGCCATCGCCAATGCAAATCTTTTATTTTCGCGAAGTGAAACGATTTTCCTTTTTCCTTTTTCTATTTTCCTTTTTCAATTTTATTCAGGCGCAAAAGCCTAAGTTATTTTCAAATCCCATTGTTGGTTCTGTAACGCCAACCTCAGCTAAGGTTTGGATAGGCTATAGAGGCAATGGTAACAATGCCATAATTCTTGGTGATACTGCCGAGAAGATTATGATTTATCCTAGCGATGTCAGCTACATCAAAAACAGCAAGGGGCATGTTGCGCTTACTATGACTTTTAATAATCTAAAGCCAGACAGATACTATAATGTGTTAGTAAATATTGATGGATGGGGAACCAATGGCAAGGTTGGCTTTCGCACGCCAAAAGATACGAGTGTCAGCGACTTTAATTTCATAACGGGTTCATGTTTGTTGTTGCAAACTGACATTTTTCGCCCGATTTTTCCTGGTGCATCGGCTTTGATTTTAAAGCGTATGCGGAAAAAGCAAGGCGATTTTATGCTTTGGTTGGGCGATAACTTATACATGTGGAAGCCGCACTACGAAAGTTATGAAGGCATGTTTAAGCGCTACATGAGCATCCGCAGAAAATTCAAATCCTTAAATAATTTTATTGGCAATCAACCCCATTATGCAATTTGGGACGACCATGATTATGGACCCAATGATGCAGGAGGGGAATTTGTTTTAAAAGATTCTGCGCTAAAAGTTTTCAAAGGATTTTGGCCTAACACTTATCCTGAGGCGGCAGCTTTCAATGGCAACTATTTTAAGTTTAGCAGATATGATGCCGATTTTTTTATGATGGACAATCGCTATTTTAGAGGTGCCAGAGGCGATTCATCTGCACCATTCTTAGGCGAAACTCAATTACTATGGTTAAAGCAACAATTGCTTACAAGCGAAGCGGCATTCAAGTTCATAGCAATTGGTTCTCAGGTAGTAAGCCGCATGGGTTTTGGAGAAAAGTATAATGAATTCAGCAAAGAGCGCAGCGAATTGTTCGATTTTATTGTTGAAAAAAATGTCAAAGGCGTAATCTTTTTGAGTGGCGATATGCACTTTACAGAATTATGTAAAGAGGAATGGAAGGGCTATCCGCTATACGATTATTCATGCTCACCATTAACCTCACCTCCTTTGCCTGTCAGTCTGTTGAAAATGAACAACAATCCGCTACGTGTGGCGGGAACAAAATTTGCATTCCGCAATTTTGGCAGAATTAGTATTTCGGGTGAAGCAGGCAACAGAGTTTGCACCATGGAAACATTTAATCGAAGAGGCAAGAAAAAATGGTCTCATCAGATTTCTCAAAATGAATTGAAAGTTGTAGGGCTTAAATGAAACAAGCATTTTTTTTGAAATAAAATTGATGTTGAAAATTATAAGCGAGTTCCATCTATCCTTTAAAGAATAAATTATTTTAAGATGAAAAGTGTAAAGCTACGCGGAATTGAAACTGAGCTTACTTTTAAAACTGCTCGCAGTGGTGGGGCAGGAGGGCAACATGTAAATAAGGTAAGCACCAAAGTAATTGCCTCATTTGATGTGGTAAACACTACACTTTTAAATGAAGAAGAAAAGGTTTTGGTTCAGCAAAAGTTGCGCAATAGAATTAGTACCGAAGGAATACTCTCCATTTCAAATGAAGCAACCCGCTCGCAACACAAAAACAAAGAATTGGTGGTTAAAGCCCTGATTTTACTCTTAGATAAATCACTGCAAAAGCCGAAGGTACGCAAGCCATCTGCACCATCACAAAGCGCAATAAAAGCACGGAAACAAGCCAAGAAAAAGAATAGTGAAAAGAAACTTTCCAGAACTGCGGCTTGGAAGAAACTATTGCACGAATAGTTATTGCTTAATACAAGTTTTGATATGGCTTACTTCTTCTGTTTCTTCCTCCAGCAATCTTCCACGTGGTCATCTACAATACCTACCGCCTGCATAAAAGCATAACAAATAGTGGAGCCAATAAACTTAAAACCGCGCTTAACCATGTCTTTACTCATGGTATCACTGATTTCGGTTTTTGCTGCAAGTTCAGATAATGTTTTTGGATAATTAATCAATGGTTCTCCTTCGGTAAAACTCCAGATATATTTATCAAAAGAGCCAAACTCTTTTTGAATTTCAAGAAAGCGTTTAGCATTGTTTACGGCAGCTTCAATTTTCAATCTGTTACGAATGATACCTGCATCCAGCATCAGTTTTTCAACCTTTTCAGCATCGAATTTTGAAACTTTTTTTGCATCAAAATTGACAAAGGATTTTCGGAAATTATCGCGCTTTTTTAATACTGTAAGCCAACTCAAACCCGCCTGAAAACTTTCTAATAGAAGAAACTCGAAAAGCAGCTTGTCGTCATGCACTGGCTTGCCCCATTCTTCATCGTGATATTGAATATAGATGGGTTCTTTTAAACACCAACCGCAGCGTGTCTTATTATCTATATCAGACATCAATTAAACAATATCCGAAAGAATTTTCTCCTTCAGCAGTTTGAAATCAACAGGCTTTGTAAAGAAATCATCCGCACCTTTTTGCTGCGCATCATTCATGTATTGCTCATTGCCATAAGCCGAAATCATCATCACTTTTTTGTTTGGATACTTTTGCTTGATTTTCTCTAGCAATTCCAGTCCTGTCATGCCCGGCATGTTGATGTCTGAAAGGATAACAATTATATCTTGGTTAGATACATCTTCTAATTCCTGCAATGCTTTTGCACCAGAATTAGCAAAATGCAAATTCACTTTACCCTCACTTGCTTCTTTTCTAAAACGCTGACGGAAGAGTAATTCCACATCTTCTTCGTCATCTACCACTAAAATTCTAAGTGCCATTTTGAACCAGTTTAAAGTTTGATGAATTTATAATTTTTAGTTCCTATTTTTTTGTAAGCATAGTTTCCATCATTTCAATTTTCCAACATTTCATTTTTGTTTTAAGCAATAGGTAGTGAAATTTTAAACTCGGCATACTCGCCTTCTTTTGAATTTACTTCAATGCTTCCGCCATGCATTTTTACAATAATATCATGGCTGATAGATAAGCCTAAGCCCGTGCCTTCACCAGTTGGTTTTGTAGTAAAGAAAGGATTGAAAAGTTTTTGTTTCACATCCTCGTTCATGCCCAATCCATTGTCACGAATTACAATTACAGTCTTATCATTTACAACTTCAGTGTGTACGCTCAGCACAGGCTGATAATCTTCTTTATTTGCAACAATCTTTTTGCTGATAGAGTAAAAACTATTGTTGAACATATTCAGCAGCACACGCCCCAAATCTTGCTTCACCAAATTCATTTTCGGCAAAGTCTTGTCTAAGTCTTGTTCAATTTTACAATTGAAATTTTTATCGGTAGCGCGCAAGCCGTGGTAGGCTAGGTTTACAAACTCCTTCAACAATTCATTCAGGTCGGTTGCTTCCTTTTCGCTTTTTTGATCGCGGCTGTGTTGCAACATATTTTTCACAATGCTATCAGCGCGTTTGCCGTGGTGATGAATTTTGGTAAGGTTCTGAATTAAATCGCCTGCTATCTCTTTTATTTCTTCTATATCATTCGATGCTTTCACTTCTTCCAAAAGCTCGATAGAAAGGTCGGCAAAGTTGTTTACAAAGTTCAGTGGGTTTTGAATTTCGTGGGCAATACCAGCAGTAAGCTGACCAAGTGATGCCAATTTTTCTCTTTGCACCAATTGCTCTTGAGTGGATTTCAGTTCATCCAAAGCTTTTGCAAGCTCTGTATTTGCTTTGTTTTTAGCGCGTATTTGTCTGATTACAACGAATATGAAAATGAGTGCAATAAGAACCACATTCATCAAAATTATGCCAATGATTTTTTGTTGTTTTATACGCAAGTCATTATTCTCTTTTTCCTGTTTCAAAGCCAAAATTTGGCTTTTGGTTGCTTCGTATTCTGCTTCTTGTTGCGCAAGCTGAGCTTCAATTCTTGCAGATAATTCTGTTTGTTCGCCTAATGCAGTTGCCTGTACGCTTCTTTGGCGTTGAAGGTCTTCAATCATTTTTTGTTTTTGCTCCAACTCACTCATTTTGTTTTTAATGTCAGAGTCAACATTGCCCGAGGGCTTAAAGGATGTGGTTACAGTTGGTTGTGATGCAGGTCTTCTGATTTCAATTGGGCGTTGATCTACAACTTCCGGCTCCATTACACGTTCGCGCGGTCGGGTTTCCACAGGAGCAGGAAAGTCGCCAAAATTTTTAGGTTGTTGTTGAATGATAGTCAACACTGCGTCAGGATTCGCTAATTTCTTTTGAGCTTTTTTTCTGAATCGCAAGCCCAATGCAGGGTTGCCTTCCTGTTCATAAGTCTCTGCCATGATAATGTAAGCTTCTGCTTCTCCTTTGGCGTAACCTATTTGCACAGCCAAAGTCAAGGCTTCGGTGGCGGTGCTTCTTGCGTCTTCTATGTTCAGCGAACTAGCATTTTGCAACAATTCTTTTGCCTTTGCATTCAACTCATCTACCCTTGCAGCATCTTGAGCAAAAACTGTATTAAACAATAAAAAAAGTGTGGCAAAAAGCACACTTATAAATCGCGACATGGTGATTATTTAAAAAACTGAAACCGAAAAATACACGAATTTTTAAAACAGTTGTAAATACTTAATTATTAATTAAAGGGCGGTTCTAAAAATTGTCCTTTTATCTCCCTTTTGTTGTAGCCTGCGAAAATCCCGCCAAAGGCGGGAAGGGAGATTTAGAGGGAGGAGTTTTTAAACATTCAATTTTTAGAACCGCCCTAAACTTTATTCCTAATTGAAATTAGAGTCGAGGGTCGTTAGCAGCCGACACTTGTCTCCCGTCCCTTCGCCCCTTTTTTACCTGCCTTTAAATTCTGGTTTGCGTTTTTCGTTAAATGAGGCAACACCCTCTTTATAGTCTTCGCTGCGTCCGGCAATTTCTTGATGCCATGCCTCTTGTTGCAGCATTTCGGCAAGCGATGAGTTGCTAGCTTTGTTCAACATTTTCTTTATCATGCCTATTGCTTTGGTTGCTCCGTTTGCATAGCGATTAGCCAACGCATTTACGGTTTCGTCCAAATGTTCGGGGGCTACAACCTTGTTCACGATGCCCCAAGTTAAAGCCTCTTGCGCGCTGAATTTGTCGCCAAGTGTTGAAAGCTCAAATGCTTTGTGATAGCCAACTCCATGTGGCAAAAAGTACGCCCCACCCGAATCTAAAACCAAACCAATATTTACAAATGCTTCCACAAACGCAACGTTTTCGGCAGCCACTATCACATCACATGCAAACGCCAACGAAGCACCCGCGCCAGCCGCCACGCCATTCACTTTTGCAATCACAGGCTTCGCCATTTCTCTAATGCCCAAAATCATCGGGTTGTATCTACGCACCACCGAGTCTGCCAAGCTGCGGCCTTTTGCACCCTCCACATCTTTCAAATCTTGCCCGCTGCAAAATGCCTTGCCCGCACCTGTAATCACCAACACCCGCGCGGTTTCATCCTTTGCAGTTTTCTTCAGCGCATCTATAAATTCCGCGCTCATGGTTTCATTAAAAGCATTGAATCTGTCGGGGCGATTCATCGTCAGTGTGGCTACGCCTTTTGCAACTTCGTATTGAATGGTACTATACATTTTTTGATATTTAAGGCAAGGTTAATAAATGGTAGATACTTTATTCTCCAAACTTCCAAAGTTTTTATCTTTTCATCAATACAACGTGTGCAAGCGAGAGGGCTGGTGGGAACGTATGTAAAGATGGAAGCTTTATA
>CAZKHZ010000182.1:0-7486 GCA_964552715.1 uncultured Chitinophagaceae bacterium
AAAAAAAACTGCAAAATGCTCACCGTTGACCTTCACTGTCATCCTAATTTAAAGGCTTTTAATTCGGGAAAAGATAAGCCTGTAAAAAACCTTTGGGAAAATATCACGCATAAAATCGAAAGCAAGTTTGCGCAAACAATTGGCAGACAGTCTCCGCATATTTTGAAAGAATCGCAGACCAACTTTTACAAACAGGCGGAAGGCAATGTGCGTGTGTTCAATATTTCGTTGTATCCCATTGAGCGTGGTTTTTTGCACCTGAATAGAGTATCTAAAAGTATAATCGGTAAAAACCGAATCAATACAATGCACGAAGTAATCACAGGATATGAAGCCGAATGCATCAAGTACATGATGTCGCATGATGATTACTTCAACGACTTGCTGAAAGAATACAATTTTGTAGAAAAAGCCATAGGCAAAAGCCCCGATGGCAAGTATGAATTTGTATTGGTAAATAGCTTCAAGGAACTGCAAGCCGCGCTTAAAAAAGAAAACACCCTTATTGGCATCATAAGTATTGAAGGTGCTCATGCTTTAGGCATCGGCAATACCTCGGGAGAAAAACTTTCTAACCAAGAACTAATAGATTTAATTACCCGAAATGTTACCACAATAAAGCAGTGGAAATACCCTCCACTTACCATCAATCTTGCACATCATTTCTGGAATCAACTCAGTGGACATTCCACCACATTTAAACCACCTATCAATAGGCTTATCACCCAGGCAAAGGGAAAAGACACAGGCATAACCGAAGCAGGCTGGCACACTATTAGGCAGTTTTTAAGCAAAGAAAACGGCAAACGTATTCTGATTGATACCAAGCACATGAGCGTGGCTGCGCGTAAGGAATATTACAACTTTATTGCCACTTATAACCATATTAATCCTAATGATATAATTCCAATTATATGCAGCCACACAGGCATTGGCGGGTTTGAAACCTTGGATAAATCCATCAAAGAAAAAGACATTGCCAGCAAAGCAAGAAACAGTCGCCTCTACAACTGGAGTATCAATATTTCGGATGAAGAAATTCGCATCATACATCAATCTCAGGGCATCATTGGCCTGATGTTGGATAGAGGAATGTTGGGTGGTTTTAATGAAGTGAAAAAAATTGCAGCTATCAACGATACCACACAGCAACGCAAGGCTTACGCAAAATTATTTTTTGATAATGTGTTTCAAATCATCCAAGCTGTAGGCAATGAAACTGCGTGGCAGGTAGTTGCGCTCGGCACCGATTTTGACGGCTCCATCACCCACATGGATCCGTATGAATCATCTTCTAAATTGCCATTGTTCCAAAGTGATTTAATTGCATTTTTAGAAGAAACCAAATACAAAAAAGATCTTTGGTTTAATCAATCACCCCAGCAGATTGTGGCGCGCATTATGCACGAAAACGCATTGAACTTTTACGAGAAGTTTTTTGTATAAAACGGTTTACTCTACTGTTACACTCTTCGCCAAATTCCTTGGCTGGTCAACATTACAACCACGCAACACAGCAATGTGATATGAAAGCAACTGCAATGGAATGGTAGATAGCAAAGGCTCTAAGAAATCGCTCACCACAGGAATTTCAATTAAGTAATCTACCATAGTAGAAATCTTTGTATCTCCTTCGCTGACAATTGCAATCACAATACCTTTTCTTGCTTTTACCTCCTGAATACCACTTACCACCTTGTCATAATTTGCGCTCTTGGTAGCAATCACCACCACAGGCATCTTCTCATCTATCAACGCAATAGGACCGTGTTTCATTTCTGCGGCAGGATAACCCTCGGCATGTATGTATGAAATCTCTTTCAGCTTTAACGCACCTTCTAATGCAACAGGAAAGCCATATCCTCTGCCTAAAAACAAGAAGTTATGTGCATCCTTGAAACGTTCTGCAATCTCAACGATTTGTGGCTCATATTTTAATATCTTCTCCACCTTAGCAGGGATAGTTTCTAACTCTGCCATGCGAGTGCGCAATTCGTTTTTGGTAACACGACCTTGTAACTCACCAAAAGCCAAAGCCCAAAGCGTAAGGATGGAAACCTGTGCAGTAAAAGCCTTTGTAGATGCAACGCCAATTTCTGGTCCTGCATGAGTGTATGCACCTGCGTGACTCAATCGTGGAATAGATGAACCCACCACATTACACAAACCAAAAACCGTAGCACCACGCTCTTTTGCAATGCGCATTGCTTCTAAGGTATCAGCCGTTTCACCACTTTGCGAAATGGCAATCACCAAATCATCTTCAGTGATAATGGGGTTACGGTAACGAAATTCACTTGCATACTCTACTTCTACAGGAATGCGTGCTAAATCCTCAAACAAATATTCACCCACCAAACCCGCATGCCATGATGTGCCACAGCCTACAATAATGATGCGATTAAGGTTTTTGATTTTATGCTCATACTCTTTCAAACTGCGCATGGCAAATTCGCCTGTTATCGGGTCAAAACGACCGCGAATACTATCGCTGATAGAGCGTGGTTGCTCATGAATTTCTTTAAGCATGAAATGCGGATAGCCACCTTTCTCAATGGCTTCCAAATTCATTTCCAATTGCTGTATAAAGGGAGAAATTTCTTCGTTTGCAATGTTGCGAATGGTAAGCTCCTTATCTCGGATGTAGGCTATTTCACCATCTTCCAAGTAGGTAACTTTGCGTGTATATTCTATGATGGGCGTAGCATCACTTGCCATAAAATACTCGCCTTCTTCACCAATACCAACAACCAATGGACTACCTTTTCTTGCGCCAATTAATTTAGTAGGGTCATTGCGCGAAATGATAACAATAGCATAAGCACCTATCACTTCATTCAAAGCAAGGCGAACAGATTCTTCTAAAGAGCAATCTTCCTGTTTCTTAATTTCTTCTATCAGGTGAACTAAAACCTCAGTGTCTGTATCACTTTTAAAAGTATGTCCGCGATTTTCTAGCTCTTCCTTCAGTGTGGTATAATTCTCAATAATACCATTGTGAATAATAGCTATTTCGGCCGATTGCGAAAGATGTGGATGACTGTTTTTATCGTTTGGTTCGCCATGTGTTGCCCAACGGGTATGCCCCATGCCAAGTGTTCCACTTACATCTTTGTCGGCAGTTTCTAATTCAAGGTCGGCAACCTTTCCTTTCTTTTTAAAAATATTCAATGAGCCATTTAAAAGTGCAACTCCAGCACTATCGTAGCCACGATATTCTAATCTTTTTAATCCTTTTATCAATATCGGATACGCCTCGCGATGACCGATGTAAGCAACAATTCCACACATAAACTTTACAGTTTGGTATAAATAATTTTCAAGGCAATTTTATGATTTTTATCGGTAGCATTTGATAATACAAATCGCTCACCGTTTGCATCAGGGTTTTTTATAATTAATGCGTTGTTTTGAAATGTTCCTTTCAGGAATTTTTGAAGATATAAAGTGATATTGATGCGATATCGTTTTACAATTTCACCGTTGATGGTAACGGTTTCTAAGTTGCCGTTTGCAAATCCGGTATCGTCCACTTCGGTGCCGGAGTTATCTAAGCGTACCAAACTAATTTTTGATGGCGGGGTAAATATTGAATCATATTGGCTGTAAATTTTTGAAAGTGGCAATATGATTTCAGCTTTATTAACTGCAATATTTTTTGGCAAAGAATCTAAAGAAGGGAAAGTGATTTTTGCTTTTGTGCCACCTGCCGAAAGCACGGGCATTATGGTATCATTTTCACTTGGGTTATTATTTAGAAAATTATCAATTAATGAGCCGGTAAAACTGTGTTCAAAGCGATTAACTGTTTGCCCTGTACTTGAAATTGGGAAGTTGTACACCAAAGAATCCTTGGCGCTGTTGCGGTAATAAAGTAAAATGCCCGTTTGCCCCGAATACAAATCCAATGCCACAAAACCATTACCGGGTGTACCTGTTTGTGTGGTGATGTATAAGCCTTTCATGTAGTTTAAAAACAAACTTGGGTTGGCAAGTTTGGTAGTGTCTGCCAATAACAATTTGTTACCAAAATCATTGGAAAGCCTAATGCGCATTTGCGGAGCGTAGGTGAGGCCATAAACACGCGTACTATCGGTTGTGCTAGGTACAAAACTACTTAACTGACCAACAGGCGGCACCTGCACACCAAAATTTGAATTGGTGAAATATTCATTTGTGTTTATGGTTTCACTTAGTTCATAAACGCTGATACCTACGGGCTGCGTAAATTTACCGTACTTGGCACGATACCTGAAAGCCAACACCACAGAATCTAACTGAAGGTTTTCACCAAAATTAATGTTGTTAGTTGTAGTTCTAAAGTTAGCATAGAAACTTCCACGGCTGGTGCCTGCCACTGGGTCGCTGCTGCTGCCCAAAATGCCACCGCCTACCCCATTGCTTCTAATTGGGTTTTCGCGTAGCAAATAGCTGTTCACGCTGATGGTATCTGATGTTCCCAGCAATAATTCATCATCTCCAGTTAGTAGTGACGAATCTGTAATTACAGGGTCTTTACAGCCTGCTACCCCAAAAAAAATTGCAGCGAGCAAAACGCTCACTGCAATATTTGATAACCTCTTATTCAAATGTTGTCTTTTTTAATTCAAGTTTAACGCGGTGCAACACTAAATATTTTATTGTGCTTGCGCTAACCTTTTTTGAGTTCTTTTCAGTTAGCCATGATGTTGTAGAAGAATTCGTTCACCTCTTGAACTGTGCCTGTTCCCAGATTCATATTCAAGGTTGGCTTCTTCACTTTTTTCACATGCTTTTGAACTTTATCATTCAGTACTTCATCATTTACAATAAGTGCATCAGCAAACTCAGTTCCGCCAATCAACAAACTTGCATTGTCCCCTTCTTTAAAGAAGTCAACGTGCTTGGTTGTGATTTCATCACTGATTTTTAATTGAGTAGCAAAAGTGCTGTTCAATTTTTCAGGAAATTCGTTGTTGTAAACTGTGTAAACCACTTTTGCGTTAGCAAAAACTGGATCGTCTTTATAAGTCGTTTTCAAATACATCGGAATCAAACTGGTCATCCAACCTACGCAGTGGATAATGTCTGGAGCCCAACCGAATTTGCGAACTGTTTCCAACGAGCCTTTGCAGAAAAACACCATGCGGTCGCTGTTGTCTTCGTAAAAGTTGTTGTTTTCGTCTTCAAATACCGATTTGCGTTTAAAGAAGTCTTCGTTGTCCAAGAAATAAACTTGTAAACGAGCACCTGGCAATGAAGCCACTTTAATTACCAATGGGTAATCTTCATCATTAATAATGACATTGATACCACTCAAACGAACTACTTCGTGCAAGCGATGTCTTCTCTCATTAATATTTCCGAATTTTGGCATCAGTACGCGGATTTCATTTCCGTTTTCTAAGATGTGCTTGGGTAGCTCATTGATGATTTTTGATGCCTCTGTGAGGTTGATGTAGGGATCCATTTCCTGAGTTATAATCAGGATGCGCTTTTTTTCCATATTTGAACATTGATTTTTGTGAACAATAAATAAAGCGATAAGAACGTACCGCCTTTCTAAGCGGGCTACAAAGATACTAATAATTAATCGAAGAATTCCAAAGGAAAAAGTAAAAAAGTATTTAAACACTTACTACATGATAACAATAAATAATATAAAACAGCTTGTTTTAGAGTTGGATAAAAAACGAAAAGACGGAAAAAAAATAGGTTTCGTACCAACTATGGGCGCGCTGCATTTGGGGCATATTAGCCTTGTAAAGCAGGCAAAACAGCAAAATGAGGTGGTGGTGGCAAGCATTTTTGTGAACCCTACTCAATTCAATAACAAGGAAGATTTGGCTAAATATCCGATAACGATTGAAAAGGACTCCGAAATGCTTCAAAAGGCTGATTGCGATGTGCTGTTTTTGCCTTCTGTGAACGAGATGTACCCCAAGGGTTTTTCTATTACTAATAAGATAGACTTTGGTTTTATGGCTGAAACTTTGGAGGGGGAGTTTCGCCCAGGGCATTTTGACGGCATGGCGCAAATAGTTGAAAAACTGTTGCTGGCGGTGGCGCCAGATGCGCTTTATATGGGCTCGAAGGATTTTCAGCAGGCTTTGATAGTGGGCGAAATGATAAAAGTGCGCAAGTTGAAAACCAAGCTGATTAAATGCCCCACCAAACGAGAAACCGATGGATTGGCAATGAGTTCGCGCAATATACGTTTAGATAAAGAAGCGCGAGTGGTGGCGGTGGAACTGAACAAAACACTTTTTTACTTAAAACGAAAAGTGAATGCGGTACGCAAAGGTGCGCTTGTGCTTGGGGTAAAAGACTTGGAAATGTTGGGCGAAAAGCGGTTGGCTAAGTTCAGTGCCATAACACTGGAGTATTTAAAAGTGCGCGATGCAGGCACGCTGGCACTAAAACAAAAAGTGGGCAAAAGCCCTTTGGTAGTTTTGATTGCGGCAAATGTGGGTGGTGTTCGTTTAATTGATAATATAATTTTATGATGCGTAAATTTGGTTTGATTGGTTTTCCGCTGGAGCATTCATTTTCAAAAAAACATTTTGATGCAAAGTTTGTGCGAAGACGTATTACGGATGCGCAATACGACCTGTATCCGCTTAAAGATATTGAAGGCTTGCTGGCTTTGCTGGCAGCGGATGACGAAATTTTGGGCTTGAATGTTACCGTGCCACACAAACAGGAAGTGATGCAATTTTGCGACATGCTTGACGATGTGGCAAAGGCTGTGGGTGCCGTTAATTGTTTGAAAATCTCTAAAGGGAAAATTACAGGCTACAACACCGATGTTATTGGTTTTGAAAAAAGTTTGGTGCCACTTTTAAAACCGCATCACACCCACGCTTTGATATTGGGCAGCGGGGGCGGCAGCCGTGCCGTGCAATATGTGTTGGCTAAACTTGGCATTAGCTTCAAGATAGTTTCGCGCAGCGATGCAAACAATAATTTGCGCTACGACACGATGAACAGGGATATTTTTTCAACCCGTCATCTTATTATCAATACCACACCGCTGGGCATGTTTCCGCTGGTGGATAAAAAACCTATGATTCCCTATCATTTGCTTACCAAAAGACACCTACTTTTCGATTTGATTTATAACCCTGAACTATCACAGTTTTTAAGTGATGGCAAAAGCAGAGGTGCTGCAATAAAAAACGGTTTACAAATGCTGAAACTTCAGGCAGATGAAAGTTGGAGGATTTGGAATGAGCGAGAGTAGAGCGTTGCAAGTTGCGAGCTTCGAGTAACAGCCCTTTATATTTTCCCGCACCTCCTTACTCGTAACTCGCACCTCATTTCTGCAACTTAAACAGCGCCCTTTTTAGCGGCTCGTTGCGATAAATTACCTGCGCGGCACTGTTCACATTTTTATTAAACGAAAATACTTTATTGAGCTTGGCGATGCGTTTGCGGGTGCTGACTTTCATCATGCGTTTATATTCTTCTTGTGCAATTTCTGCATCAATAAAGTCTTCGAAAAAGT
>CAZKHZ010000183.1:0-7307 GCA_964552715.1 uncultured Chitinophagaceae bacterium
CAAGTTGAATTGAGCTGATTACTTACTAATACTTCCACAAATAAAACTGTTCATACACGTCAGTTTTTCGCTCAGTAAGCAGTTTAGAGAAGTTTTCAAAAGAGATGAGAGCAACATAATATTTAGAGGGCTCAATACCTTTTACAATATCTGGTTTTGAATTAAATGCAGTTAAATACTCGCTTGCAAGGTTTGAATTTTTGAACTGACGAACGGTTATGAGTTTGTTTTTATCATCAATCAAAACAGGTTTAGCTGCAAGTTTTAGTGTGGCAAAATTCTCATTATTAAATTGGTTGATGTTTGCCACCGCAACCGAAATTTGGGATTGCTGTATGGTTGGATCTTTGAAGAAAACCATTAATAGATGAGGAGCATCGGGGGTAAAATTAAAGTTTGAGATTACAGTGTCAATAAGCGGTTTAAAGGGCTTTGGCGGAGGTGTTGAAGCAACTACAACGGTATCTTTTTTGTTTGCGGCAGGCACTATATTGGTTGCTGTATTATCAGTTGTACTTACTGGTGTGGAGGGAGAATTGTCTTGAGTGGTAGGTTGGGGCGTTGGTATTGTATTTGGCTGAGGAGAATTTACGTTTGAAGATGAAGTTGAGTCGGGTGTAGGAGGTGCCTGCTTACTCAAATCTACCATTGGCAAGCCTGAACTATTTAAGTTGGCTAATAATTCTTCAGCAGTCTTTTTAACGTCAGGGTCTGAAGTGTTTGCAATCAATTTATTTAATGCCTGAACGTAATCTTCCAAACGATTTTCTTTGCCAATAATCAATACTTTGAGTAGGTCAAATTTTGGACGTAATGGATTGGGTTTGAATTGTACATCTGCCAGCGAAATTTTTTCGGAAGCTGATGCTAATGCACCGGAGGAGAAGTCATTGTAGGTGGCTGCATAGTAATTGTTCAATTCATTTTGACGTGCAGTTTCTTCGGCAAGGTAGTTAGTATTGCGCAACAGCATAGCAATTTTGCTATTGGGGAATTCATTCAAAATCTTGTTTTTGTAGTCTTCTGCTTTTGCGGAATTATTTAAGTGGTTTGAAGCAAGTAAATAGATATAGTAATAACTTTCTAAGAGCAATTTATGTTTGCCAAATCGCTCATTCATTTCTTCAAAAGTGCGTATGCTTTTGCGATAATTTTTTAAATCTTCTTTGTAGATAACAGCTAATTCGAAATAGGCATTCACCAATTTGTCGGTTGATTTTTTCAACTCATCTTCGGTTTTGGGAATTCCCACCAAAACTTTCTCTTCATCAGATTGAGGTGTATCGTCTTTTACGATTTCAGTTTTCTTTTTTGTGGTAAATGAATCGTTTTTAGCAATATCTTCTGCGGTTTCATCTACAACAATCACACTACTTTTATCTTTTCTTCTCCAATTTTCTTCATACTTTCTTCTGCCCCATATTTTTACAAAATCGTTGTAGCCTTGCGAGCGCAGTGCCACATTGTAAAAATACCACGAACTGACACTGCCGGCTGATTGTGCTGGTTGATTTAGTGGATTTGCCGTATTTGTCTTATCAAATGCACTTTTGGAAGCATTCGCTTTTTCATCTTCGTTTTTTTGTTCTGCGGCTTCTCGGTTGGCAATAATTTTCTTTGCAAACTTCAACCGCTCCTCGGGATTCATTTTTGCTATTTTCTGCAAACTATCTTCTACCTGAATGATATTCATTTGCTCTACCAACCTGCCAAGCATTTTTGCTCTGTCTTCTGTAGCATCATATCTGCCGTCTTCTTTTTTCATTGCCAGCAAGCAACTATCGTAGTTGAACTTGGATGCAGCATATAATTCCTCGGCAAAATCAATTTCGGCTAAGCGAAGAAAAGTTTGCGCGCGTTGTTCCTCATTGGTGGTATTGGCATCAATTGATTTGCGAAAATATTTACGTGCAGAAATCTTATCACTTTCAGCAAAACTTATTTCGCCCAATTCATAAAAAATCTGATCGAGGTATTCTTTGTTTTTACCATCTCGACTCATTTTGGCTAACAGCTTTTTAATTTCTGCACTTGAGCCGCCACTCTTTCTTCCAAGATTTGCGCGTTTGATTTTGGAATAGAATTCCATATCAAAATTAGGGTTGCCTTTTAGCATATCCTTGTAAGCTTTTGCTGCAGAAGAATAGTTGCCTACAGCTTCGTAACATTGCGCCAAAACAAAAGTAGGGCGGGTTTTGGCTCGCTTCTTTTTCTTCATCATTGCCAACACTTTTTCTAATGGTGGAATGGCGCTTTGATAGTTTTTATTGGCTACATAAATATCGGCTTCAGCAAGCAGCAATTCTTTATCTAAATCTTTATAGAACTTGTTATCGCTACGTGCAAAAGCTACTACAGCCTCTGCATCCTGAAAGGATTTTTGCTGGGTAAGCGATTTTACTAACCATACCAAAGCATCGCTTCTGCGGTGGTCGTGAATCACTAAGGTTTTTTTGGGGCGGTTATCTTTCGCCTGCAATACTTTAGTGCCGTCCTTATTTACAATGGTTTTATAAACAGGTTTGTTAGGGTCTTTTTTAGGCTTTTTCTTTCTCTTTACATCGCTGCTTTTTTTGCCCATGTCGCGTTGAATGATGATGTAATCAACACCTTCTTTATATTTTGTAGAAATGTAGCGAAAAGTTTGGGTGGATTTATCTAAGTCGCCTTTAAGGTAATAGGATTTGCCTACCAAAAAAAAGTGGTCATCACTCCAATTTGAATATGGATGTAATTGAATTGCAGTAGTGCTGTGTTTAATTACAGCATCATAATCTCCGCCCAATGCACTAGTTTGTTTTGTGTCGCTGTAAGGGAACACACGAATCACTTCTTTGTAATTGTCTTTTATGTTTGCCTCAACGTTTTTGAGGGATGCTTTCATCTTCTCATTGGCATTGTGGTAGGCATTGTAGCGCGAGGTTATATCGTGATAAGCCTGTTTGTGAACTGGGGCATGATTGGTAGTGGAACAAGATTGCGCCATGAGTAACATGAGCAATCCTGCGGCTATAAATAATTCTGAAAGTCTGTTCAACACAATATAGTTTTGGCGAATCATTAAACGCAAAGACGCGAAATTATTTTATTTAGCCCGATATTTTGAACAAACTATCTATACCTTTATATAAATAATGGCAAAACAACGCACTACAAAAAATACTTCGCTGCGCAATCGCTACCGTTTTGTGGTGTTGAATGATGAAACTTTTGAAGAGAAATTCGCGCTTTCGCTCACCAAGCGAAATGCCTTTGTGTTTTTCAGCACTATGGCGGTGATTTTGATTGCACTTACAAGTGTGGCTATCATTTACACGCCCTTGAAATATTTCATTCCTGGCTTTGGAAACTACAACTATCGGAGCCAGATTTTGCAATTAGAGTTTAAAGCCGATTCATTGGAGCGGACGGTGGCAGCGCGACAGATTTGGCTGCAAAACATGGATAATGTGATGAGTGGAAATATTGATACCACTGTGCCACCTCAGCCTACTTCAACTGTAAACAAGGCAGACATTAATCTGAAACAAGCAAGCGAAGCCGAGAAAGATTTGCGCAAACAAATTGAGGAGGAGGAGAGTTTTTCTTTGAGTTACAACGCTTCTTCTATTAATGAAGAGTTGGAAGAGTTGAAACAGATTCATTTTATAGCTCCTGTAAATGGTTTTATTACAGAAGATTACGCTACGGATATTGAACATTTCGGCATTGACATAGTATGCCCAAAAGATGAACCGATAAAAGTTGTGTTGGATGGAACTGTTATCAGCACAGGGTTTACGGTAGAAACTGGTTATGTAATTGCAGTTCAACACAAGGATAATTTATTAAGTTTTTACAAGCATTGTAGTGTGGTTTTAAAGAAATCGGGTAGCTTTGTTCGTGCAGGTGAGGTGATTGGAATGATTGGCAACACTGGTGAACACAGTTCTGGTCCACACCTACACTTTGAACTTTGGAAAAATGGGAAGCCTGTAAACCCGAGGACTTTAATCCCCTTTTAATTGATTAACTAAACAATAATAAACATGTTTGGAAGAAACGCAGAAAAAGGAAAATTAGCCGTACAAAAAGCTATGACCATGTTTGGGCAAGGTACTCAGCTTACTGGTGATGTAAATTCTGATGGCGATATAAGAGTAGATGGTGCGGTGAAAGGTGTGCTGCAATCCAAGGCTAAAATTGTGATTGGCGTAACTGGTGTAGTGGAGGGCGATTTGATTTGCCAAAACGCAACTATTGACGGTAAGGTAAATGGCAATATTATGGCTTCGGAATTGGTGATTCTCACCAAATCGGCATTTGTGACTGGCGATATTCAACTTAAAAAATTGGTGGTGGAAGAAGGTGCCCGCTTTAGCGGAAAATGCACAATGGGCAGCCTGAAAGTTAGTCGAATTGCTGAAGATTTGGATCTGGCTAAAGCACTTTAAGAATTGAGTTGATTGCCTAATTGACTTTTACTTAAACGGATTTAAAAATGCCGTATCGCTTACAAATGCATCATCGTTTAGGGTATTGAGGAAAGCAATTAAATTTTCTTTTTCCAATGTAGTAAGATGCAATCCTCCAATATTTATCTTTTTCATAAATGGTGAAATAGTTGGTGAGTGGCGAAGACTATCGCTGTAGAAATTAATTACTTGCTCTAATGTTTTATACCTGCCATCGTGCATAAATGGTGCTGTGTATTTGAGGTTGCGTAAGGAAGGCACACCGAACTTACCATAATCATCCACAAGCCCTGTTGTTTTGCCAAATCCTATGTCTTTGAAATCTGTAACATTAACTGCTGAATCTAATGCGTTGTTTTGGAAGATTCCATTGGCAAGGTCGCCAGCAAAAGTGCTGAATGTGCCTATGTGGCAATGAAAGCAGTCTCCTTTCTCTGTTGTAAAAATATCTAGCCCGGCTTGTTCGGATGCGGATAAGGATGCCTGCCCGGCTTTCATCAAATCAAATTTTGATTTTGCACTGATGGCGGTGCGCATAAAATGAGAGAGTGCTTTAAAAATTTTTTGGTCGGTAATATCGCCAGGTCTGCCGAATGCCTTTTTGAATAATGCAACATACTCGGGGTGTGTTTTAATTTTTGCAATTGCATTGGAAGCTATAAAATGTTGTTCGTCTTTTAGTGCATCTTCTGTTGCCCTTTCTAAAGTGGGTTGTCGCCCATCCCAAAAGATTTGTTTCAAATAAACGCTGTTTTGTATGGAAGTTGTATTGCGTTTAGTTAAGCCCTTGAGGTTTGTGCTGAATTGCTTTTGGTCAGTAAATGCAAATTCGGGTTTGTGGCAAGTTGCGCAACTCAGTGAACTGTCGGATGAGAGGATGGGATCCCAAAATAACATTCTGCCGAGGCGGATGCTTTCGAGGGTAAATGTGCTATCAATTTTTTGAAAGTATAGTCCAGGCTTTTTAAGTGTGTAAGGTGTACCTACAAAAAGGCTGTCGGGTTCATTATCAGGAGGAAAGGTTGTAATGGGCTCGGGCTTGCAAGCTTGCTGCATGAATAAAAAGGAAAGACATAAAACAAGGAAAATATACCGCATGTTATTCTAAAGAAAATGATTTTGAAAAGTTATCAGCAAAGATGATAGCGGTTGGAAAGTTATCAGTAACTTTTGGGTCGGAATGGGTGTTGCTTTGTTGATAAATAGCAATGTCTAAACCGGGAGCGAGGGTGAATACTTTGTCTAGTTGAATGAGGATATTTTTTTGAAAATCTCCTGCACTTAATTCAAAGGATGAGTTGATGAATACTTCTCTCAATAACTCATCTGTGCCGATGTGATAGACCAAAAGGGTTTCAAAATTCGAGTCGTTGTTGAGGTCGGCTCTGCCTTCTAGCCTTGTAAATACATACTTTAACCATGCCCAATGGGTGGCTTTGAGGCGCACATCATTGTCGTTTAAAAAATTTGGGTCTATATCATTTTGTGTGGGTGTTAAGCCTGCATTAAATTTAATGCCAGTGTATTTGCCGAGGGGTATGTTGCTGAATTTCAAAGTTGTTGTGGCTGCATCTTTAAAACTGATATAGCCTAAATCTGTAAGCGGTATTTCACCTCCATCTTGCTTTATTAAACGAAGGTTTGAGATGTAAAAATTTAGGGCATCAAACTTCCATTTTTTGCCTGAAGCATCGGATATTACTCCACCAGATTGGAATGCTTGATTTTCAAATTTTGCTTTGAAGTTTATAGTAAATGAATCATCCGCTTTTTTCTTATCGCAGGCTTGGATGGAGAGTAAAATCATTAAGACGGGTATATAGATTTTTTTCATTTCAATATTTTTTCAAATACAAGACATTAAAACCTTTGAAAGGGTTCAATCAATCTGCTAATATAGTTACACTATTGACTAAATAACGTTTGTATGACTTCATTCATACATTTGCGGAATGAATCAAGGAAGTTTAACATCAAGTATTATCATTTGTGTAATTGCTTACATCATCGCTCTTTTTGCTGCTTACATAGCAATTGGATTTTTGCCTGATTCAGTTTCGCTTTTTTGGCGGGGTGCGATTGGGGATGTGGTGGCAACTGTTGCTGTTTATGGGTTTAGTATTGCTTTTAAGAACAGTAGTTTATATGACCCTTACTGGAGTGTGGCACCGCCTGCAATTGCTTTGTATTGGTTGATGGCTTGTGATGTGGAGGCTGTAGCTGCACAATGGTTTTGTGTTGCGGTAATTATGTTTTGGGCGATTCGCTTAACGCTAAACTGGGTGAGGGGTTGGGAGGGATTGAAGCATGAGGATTGGCGGTATGTGATGCTTGAAAAAAAGAATCCTTCGCTTTACTGGCTTACGAATTTTGGGGGTATTCATTTGTTTCCAACGGTGATGGTTTTTGGGGGTATGATTCCTGTTTATTTTTTGATGACGGGGGATGTGGATTTTAATGTACTTGTAGTGTTAGGTGGTGCGATTTCTGTTGCTGCGACAGTAATTGAATGGGTTGCGGATGAGCAGATGCGCAATTTTAGGAAGACTGCAGTGAAAGGTAGTTTTATTGATAGCGGTTTGTGGCGATATAGCCGCCATCCGAATTATTTTGGTGAAATTACTTTTTGGTTTGGCTTGTGGGTGATGGCTTTGGGCTTGGACTTTGGGCTTTGGTGGACGGGAATTGGTTGGCTGGGGATGTTGCTAATGTTTTTGTTGGCGAGTATCCCGATGATGGAGGAGAAGAATCGGCAATCAAAAAAGGCTTATGCGGATTATGTGAAACGGGTGAGTGTGCTCGTTCCATGGTTTAGGAAAGTGTAGTGCGGTTTGTTGTCTATTGACCTTCGGT
>CAZKHZ010000184.1:0-7282 GCA_964552715.1 uncultured Chitinophagaceae bacterium
ATGCCCATTAAGGCATCAATTTTATTTTTCTTGAACAAAAACTGAATGCCTTTGCTCATCCCTTCGGCAACGCCACGACTGCGTTTGATGACAGCCGCAAAATCAGCCTTTGCCTCGGTTACAATGATACCATAGTCGGCAGCGTGGTTCAGGTACTCAAATACTTGCGCGCTCTTTAAAAGTGCTTTAGTTGGAATGCATCCCCAGTTTAGACAAACGCCTCCTAGGCTTTCTTTTTCTACTACAGCTACTTTTAAACCCAATTGTGATGCGCGAATGGCTGCTACATATCCTCCAGGTCCGCTTCCTATTACTATTAAATCGTAGTTCATGTTTTAAATTTTGCGGGTGCAAGTTATACCAATTGAATGTATATTTTACAGCCTTTGGTCTTTGTGGCAAAATAGGTGTGATACTTGAAAAAAAGGACGAAGGCATGGCTTGTAAAATGGTTATATGTACTATAGTATCTTGTGACTTTGATGAAGCCTGATATGTTCCCTCCGTAACTTCACTCACGTCAACCCAAATTCATTTCACGCCCTCCGAAACTTCACTCACCTAGTCCGAAACTCATTTCATGTCATCCGAAACTCATTTCATGTCATCCGAAACTTCATTCATCTCGTCTGAAATTCATTTCATGTCCTTCTCTTAGTACACCCATCTCACGGGATTCAGAACGCGCGTCATACTAGCCAGAATCACTGTCTTGGTGAGCAGAACCCTTCTCTTTGTGAATGGAATTCTTCACGCGCTTTCCTAAAAGCTCCTTACGAGAATCAAAACCATGAAATAGAAGGTGCTAACAAGCTCCTTTTTTAATTTTTTGAACCATTATCGCTACACTTAATACTGTAGCTACTAATAAACCTTACAAAACTTGATTTGGTAATTGCACCATTCCTTATACATTTGCGCATATTTTTGAAAATTATGCAGAAATCTTTCCACCCGTTCATCTGCGCGGTACTGTTTTTTACGATGTTTTCTTCGTTAAAAATTACCGCACAATGCGACCAACCTTTGGCGATAGGGGACTTCAGCACTACCATTCAGGGCAATCCTGTGGTAGTTGACGTTCAGAAGAACGATACAACCAATGTTTTCGGGCAGCCCTTGAATGCTGTTTTGGAAACCCAAATTGTTACTCAGCCCGCAGTTGGTGCAGGAACAGTTTCGGTTCTAAACAACGACAGTGTGGTGTTTACACCCAATGCTAACTTTAGCGGTTTGGCATTCTTTACTTACCGAGTTTGTTTACCTCAGTGCAACGTGTGTTCTGCACCAGCCACTGTAGTAGTGTCGGTTGCTAAGTTTTGTCAGGCTCCAGTTGCTGTAAACGATATTTTTAATGTATATAACAACACCAACAATCGTTTGGATGTTGTTGCCAACGATACACTCACTGCACAAATACCTGTTACAATATCAATAGTTTCTACGCCAAGCCCTGCGCATGGCACAGCTACGGTTTCGGGAAATCAAGTTACTTACCTGAACACAGATAACTTTACAGGCACAGTAGCTATACAATATTCAATTTGCTTCAATCGTCCTTTAGGCGATACCTGCCCTTCGTGCGATACTGCAACAGTAGAATTAAACATTATAGGAAATTGTGTGGCTCCTTCAGCCAGCGATGATGTTTTGCAAACTACACAAGGCGATAGAGACACAGTGAATGTAATTACTAATGATGATTTCAATGGTTTTACATTAACAAGCATCACTATAGTGAAAGGTGCTAGTAATGGGCTTGCCACTTTGGTGAATAATAGAATTTTTTACCAGTCTAATGTAACGTTTGCTGGCAACGATACAGTTACTTATGCAGTTTGCACTGCTTGCGGATGTGATACTGCGATATTGGTTATTGCTGTTGTTCCTGCTGTTTGTCAGCCGCCAATTGCAATTATTGATGTGGCACCAACAGGATACAGCGAAAATTGTCCTTTTACTTACCAAGTTCTAGCAAATGATATTAATCCGTTGAACTGCGGACCACTTAAATTGGTAGAAATTATTAGTGCGCCTCAATTTGGTACTGCGGTTATTGATACCACAATCCCTGCAATTGTTTACACAGGTCCGGGTTTCAACTTAGATACATTTGTTTCCATAACTTACCGTGTGTGTAATGATGCAGGATGCGATACCGCACAGCTTGCATTGTTTGTAGGTCCATTTGAGTGTAATGCTTATGTGCCAACACTTTTTAATGACCAAGGTCGTGTTTGCAATCGTGACACAATTATCTTGAATGTTTTGAAAAATGATTTCGACAGAGACTTTGGTCAAAAAGTAACATTGAAAAACATTGCAGGTTTAGGTGCGCATGGTGATGCTTATGTAATCAGTGACAGTTTGGTGATGTTTATTCCTTATGACACTTCGTATGCAGGAACAGACTTTTTCTTCTACACTGCTTGCGATGATGGCAACCCTACCTTGTGCGATATTGCCCGTGTAGATTTAGAAATTTACAAATGCTACAATCCGCCTGTTATAAATGATAAAGGCAATCCCATTGATACTATCCGCGTTACTTTCCCTGAAGACAGCAGTGTTACCATTTGCTTCAATGTAACTGATATTGACAACGACCCTACGCGTGTGGTTACTATTATAGGAAACACCATTCCTGTTACCACTACCGATACCTTGTTTTCAAACGATACAATTGTTTGCTTAAACATTGTGCCAATTCCTGATTGGAACGGCAGAGATACTTTTAGTGTAATTGTTTGTGATGTTACCAACCTTTGCGATACCGTTGTGGTGATTGTAAATGTTACTCCTGTAAGCGATGGTATTAAAGCGGTGGATGACAGTGTAACCTATGTTTTAGGCACTACTTTAGTAATCAACCAAACAGCTAATGATATTGATGATGACGGAACGGGCATTGTAACTACCTCGGTTTATGATGATGGAAAGAATAATGGCACTGCAACACTGAATAATAGTGGCAATATTACATATACTCCAAACAGCGGCTTTGCTGGAGTAGATACTTTCTACTATATTATATGTACTCCTGTCAATATTGTTCCGCAAACTTGCGACACCGGATTGGTTCAGGTTGTTGTTCCAGTTAATGCAGTAGATGATAATGCAGAAACACCATCAGATGCTTCTGTAAATATTGATGTAAAACAAAATGATGCTATAGTAGCAGGTTCTTACTTCTCTATTTGCGGTGCACCTAAGCATGGCAGGGTTGAATTGACAGACACTTTTGCAGGTATCATCAGATATACTCCTACTGTTGGTTACGAAGGCGTTGATTCTTTCTGCTACACAGTTTGTGGTATTATTAATGGTGTAGCTATTTGCGATAATGCAACCGTGTATATAAAAGTTGCTCCGCTTCCTCCTTTGGATATTCCTGAAGGTTTCTCTCCTAATAATGACGGCATCAATGATAAGTTTGAAATCACAAACATTGATCGCTATCCGCTTTCACAATTTATTGTATTTAACCGTTGGGGTGATATTGTGTGGCAGAATGATGGCGAAGGTTACAAAAATGATTTTGATGGAACTTGGCAGCAAAACAGTCAGCCTTTGCCAGATGCCACCTATTATTTTGTATTGAAGTTAAACGATAAGAAAACGAAAGACATAGTAGGATTCGTAGTCATCAACAGATAAGAAAATTTAAAACACTCAATTCATTCTTCAAAATATGAAATGTTCAAACAGCGTAATTTCAAACCAATTCGGGATGAATACCTTGGACATTCCATGTGGCATATCAAAAAAAATTATTTACACATGAAAAGAATATTGACGCTTTTCGCTCTTGCAATGGTTTTAGTAGCAAACGCCCAGCAAGATGCAGAATACACCATGTACCGTTTCAACGGTTTGTATCTTAATCCTGCTTATGCGGGCAGTCGTGAGGTGATTAGCACCACGGCAATTTACAGACACCAATGGGTGAACGTGCCAAAGGCACCGCGCTCAGCATCTATTGCGGTGCATTCTCCTTTGCGCAACAATAATATTGCTTTGGGTATGATTTATACTCACGACCGCTTGGGTGTTGCCAATACAAACAACTTGATGTTGAATTTTGCATACCGTGTGCCGCTGGGTAAAAAGAAGAAAGTGAAAATGGCTTTCGGTATCGGAGCAGGTTTCACCAATTACAATGCCAACCTAAATGATGTGAAAACACAAACAGGTAACGACCCGAGTTTTGCAGGTAACAATCTTAGCCTTTGGTTGCCAAATGTTTCAGCAGGTATCTATGTTTACAGCGAAAAGTTTTGGATAGGTGTTGCTGTGCCCAACTTATTGCAAAGTGCTTTGGGCAGCAATTTTAAAATCTACGACACAGGCACAAGTGCTGCGCGCAGATATACACACATGAATGCAACAGCAGGATATGTTTTCAGCCTTGGAAGAAAGGTTAAGTTCATGCCTAGTATTTTGATGAAGTATGTTCCTAAATTTGCTCCTATTGATTTCGATTTCAATGTGGCTTTCATTTTTGTTGATAGAGTATGGATTGGTGCAGGCTATCGTTTGCAAGATTCATACAGCTTTATGGCTGCCGTAAACATTACCCGCCAATTGCGCATCGGTTATGCTTACGACCTTACGGTGTCTAAACTTTCTCCATATACATCAGGCACACACGAAGTGATGCTTGGTTATGATTTTGATTTCAAAGGCAGACGTGTAGTTAACCCGCGCTCTGTTCGTTATTTCTAATTTTTTTCGCAGAACTAAACCTAACATACAAAAGTGATGAAATGAGCATAGAAACAATCATAACAGTAAAGATGAATGTTCCTTTATGCGAATTCCATGCGACCTTTTAAAAACAAATTATATACGCATGAATAGAATATTAGCACTTACACTTTTTGCAGTAATGATGATGAGTGCTGCTGTGCAGGCTCAAACCTCTGGCAAATCGCAAGCGAAAAGTACACCTATAGCTGCGCCTGCGCCAGCACCTGTTGCCGCAACTCCACAGCAAGCGAAATCTTCTTCTCCTGTTGCAAATGCTGCATTGCAGTATGGTGACAGATTGTTTAAGCGTTTTGCGTTTGTGGATGCCATTGAAGAATACAAAGCGGCAATAAAGAAAGACCCAAGCAGCATTGAAGCTAAAGAGAAATTGGTACGTACTTACTTAATGTTGAACGACTACACCAGTGCCGAGCCTGTTTTGAAAGAATTGGCTACCATGTCTAATGCCAAAGCTAACAATATACTTTTGTACGGTTTAAGCCTTCGCGCATCAGGTAAATATAAAGAAGCAGCAGAGCAATTCAACAGTTACGCGCTCTTAAATCCAAGCGATTTCAGAGCATCAGAATTGGCAAGCGGTTTGAGCCGCATGGAAGAATTGGCTAAAGACAATGGCACACACAAAGTAGAAAACTCAAAATCAGATAACAGTGAGGCTTCTGACTTTGGTTTGGCTTACTACCGCAACAATGGTATTATCTTTTCAAGCAACAAGGGCAAAAGTGCATTTGTAGGCAGAACAGATAGTTGGACAGAACATAAGTACTACGATTTGTATGTTTCAGAAGGTGGTAAAGTTTCATTGCTTTCTAAGAAAAAAGAAATCAACTCTAAGTTTCACGAAGGTCCTGTAACCTTTACAAAGGACTTTAGCGAAATGATTTTTACCCGTAATAATTTTCTTAAAAAAACTGGAAAGAGTAAAGACAAAATCATTAAGCTGAAGTTGTACAGCGCAAAGTTTGATTCTGCTACTGCAAAGTTTGCTATGCCAACTGAGTTGCCATTAAACAGCAGCGAATATTCAGTGGCGCATCCTACGCTTTCTAAAGATGGCAAGCGCTTATACTTTGTAAGTGATATGCCGGGTGGCTATGGCGAAACAGATATTTATGTTAGCTTTAAAGAGGGCGAAACTTGGGGTCCTCCGGTGAACTTAGGTAAGAATGTAAACACGCCAGGTCGTGAGCTATTCCCGCATATTTCCGAAGATGGTACACTATATTTTGCTACCGATGCAAGACTGGGTCTTGGTGGCTTGGATGTTTATTCTGCTTTGTATGCCAATGGCGAATGGGGCAATGTAAGTAACCTTGGTGCTCCGGTAAATAGTCAAAGTGATGACTTCAACTATATACTGAATAATGAAGGTAAAGCGGGCTATTTGGTTTCTAACCGTGCAGGTGGCGCAGGCGATGATGACATCTATAAGTTTACGCGCTTTGGTGTCAAGATTTGCGGAACTGTAGTAGATGCGGAGACCAATTTACCAATAGAAGGTGCTGAGGTAAAAATGATGTTGGTTGATAAAGCTATTGCTTCTAAAAATTCAGATAACAAAGGCGGTTTCTGCCACACTGCTGACCCGGGAAAAGAGTATGTATTTGAAGCCTCTAAGGCTGAGTACGAAAACAACTCTGCCACCATTAGCGTAAAATTGACTAACCCATCATTTACCATTCCGCTTACTCCTGTTAAGAAAGACATACCAGTAGCTGTAGCTCCGGTTGACAATTCTCCAGCTTTGAAAGAAGTGGATCCTAAAAAAGGTGTTACATTGATTGTGTGCACCAAAGAGCGTGGCAAAGGCAACTTAGGCGGTGCTGAAGTAGAGGTGGAAGACAAAGCCACAGGTGCTAAATCTACTTGTGTAACTACTGATGATTGCAAGTGCAAATTTGTGATTGAGCTAAACAAGGAATACTATATTACAGCAGCTAAGCAAGATTACAGCACAGCTACAAAAACCATCAACACAAAGGGTGAAAAGCCCGGTACTACCAAATTGGTTGAATTGACATTAGATGTGTTGCGCGAAGGCTTAACCGTGAAGTTAGAGAACATTTACTACGATTTGGATAAATGGAATATTCGTCCGGAGGCGGCAAAGGAGTTGAACAACTTAGCTAAGCTGATGAATCAATATCCTAACATGCAAATAGAGTTGAGTTCGCATACTGACAGCCGTGCTAGCGACCAGTATAACTTGATTCTTTCTGCTCGCAGAGCAAACTCTTGTGTGGAGTTCCTGCGCAGTAAAGGGATTGATGTTAAACGCTTGTTGGCTGTAGGCTATGGCGAAACCCGTTTGGAAAATAAGTGTACAAATGGTGTGCAATGTACCAATGCACAGCATCAAGACAACCGCAGAACCGAATTCAAGATTTTGAAACTGAAATAGGGGAGAGGCTTAAAAATAATTTTAAGAGGCTGCTTTGCAAAAAGCAGCCTCTTTTGTTTGTGGCAAGTTGATAGCGATTTGTAATCTCCTTAAAAGGTATATTGTAAATTT
>CAZKHZ010000185.1:0-7250 GCA_964552715.1 uncultured Chitinophagaceae bacterium
AAATAAAGCTCCGTTGCTAAAAAGTGGCGGGGCTTTTTTATTTGAAGGGACGGGGGGCGAAAGACGGGGGACGAAAAATACAAATGTGCCACCGCTTTTGGTGGCACATTGTCAAGTTAAATGTCTTTTGGAAAAGAATCAGTGAACTTTATCTTCTTGTCAAACAGATATTGTTCGCGCTCTTGCAATAGACATTCTTCAAGCTCTTGATTCATCTTTTCTTTATCAATATCCTGCCCAATAAATACGATTTCGTTTGTTCTGTCTCCCCATTGTTTGTCCCATTTGCTCTCAATAAAAGCTCGGTTATCCACGAATGCCTGATAATTTATTCGCTCTTGAAACGGCATACTAATCCACCACACTCCAGCTTTTTCCAACCGTGATGAACCACCTGCTTGGCTAAAATTTATTGCATCATTGGGTCTTGATGCTAGCCAGAACAAACCTTTAGCCCTGATAACCCCCTCCGGATATTCTTCGTTTAAATATTTCCATAATCGCTCAGGATGAAACGGTTTTGGATTGCGAAAAACAAACGAAGAAATTCCGTATTCCTCTGTTTCGGGCGTGTGAACGCCACCTTCCAATTCCTTTTGCCAGCCCGCTGATGTTTGTGCTTCATCAAAGTCAAACAGTTTAGTGTTCAGCACTTCTTTTGGATCTACTTTTCCAAAACTTGAACTGATAATTTTTGCCCCCGGATTTAGTTTTTGAATAGACGCTTTCAGCAGTCCCGTAACGCTTTCATCTACTAAGTCTGTTTTGTTTAAAATAATTACATTGGCAAATTCTATCTGATCTGTCAAGAGGTTTACTATAGTTCTATAATCACCTTCCATGTCTGTCAACTTGCGATCAAGCAGCAATTCATTTGTTCCAAAATCCTTAAAAAAATTAAAGCAATCCACCACTGTTACCATCGTATCAATGTAGCTAAATTTGGAAAGGTCTATACCCTTTTCATCATCAACAAACGAAAAAGTTTGGGCAATCGGAACCGGCTCACTGATGCCTGTGCTTTCAATTAGCAAATAATCAAACCTACCCTCTTGGGCTAATTTTTCTACTTCAACCATCAAGTCTTCCCGAAGTGTGCAGCAAATACAACCATTGCTCATTTCAACCAGTTTTTCTTCCGTGCGCGAAAGCGTGTTTTGGTTTTCCACCAATCTTGCGTCCACATTTACTTAGCTCATGTCGTTTACAATAACGGCTACTTTCAACCCTTCCTTGTTGTGCAGTACGTGATTGAGCAAAGTAGTTTTTCCCGCTCCCAAAAATCCGCTCAAAACGGTTACGGGTAGTTTTTTAGTTGTTGTTATCATTTTTGTTGTTTAATAAATATTTCTTTCCATGAATTAATAATGATGCCTGTTGCCCAATACAATATGATAAGCGAGCCGATGACTCCAACAATGGAATCTGCATTGTAGAAATGAAAATAGCGCCCTGCAAACAGTGCTATTATAGCCAAAACACTGGTTAATACATCAGCTACTACATGGAGGTAAGCAGCCCTTAAATTGTGGTCGCTATGTTCTTCGTTGTGGTGCAAAATTTTTGCAGATAAAAGGTTTACAACTAATCCGATTATGGATACTAAAATTGCTTCTTCATACCTAATGCTTTGGGGCTGGCAAAATCTTTCTATGCATCCTACAAACACTGTTATTGCAATGATGGCAAGTATTATAGCATTAACAAAGCCAACATAAGCCAGGGTTTTTGACGTATGAACGGTATTGCCCTTTTTGTGTTGATATAATACATATTGATAAGCAAACCAACCTGCACCTATGGCTATTACATGCGAAGACATGTGCCATCCATCACTAAGCAAAGCCATTGAGTTAGTGATATAGCCAAATGAAATTTCAAGCACCATAGTAACCAACGAAATCAACAACACCCAACCTGTTTTCTGCTTCTTCAAGTTAAGTTGATGATTACAATGTTTGTGACTGCTATCGTGATTATTTTCCATTACTTATATCGCAGTTATTACTTGCTGAAACCATTGAATGATATTTTGAAGATGTTGCTCTCCGTATGTCTGAATAAACTTGTTTGTTTCACTATTCTGCTTGTTCCTTAAAATAGCTAAACGCTGCCTTGCAAAATCTTTGGTTAAAGTGATTTTACAATCATTCACAATACAGTTTTTCCATTGATCAAATGTTTGTGGAATCATTATGAAAGATTTAATAGTTCATTAGTATCCATAAAACTTAAATAGTTGGTTATTTATTACGAGTTATGGAAATCTTAAAATAGACAACTGATTCACCTACCATCAATGCGTCATAGTACTGCCCTTCAAATAATATGAGCATCTGCATTCTGGGGTTTAGCTTTAAGTATTTGAGCACTTGATATTCCTCTTCAATACTGCTTACTTTAAAGGCGGTATTGCAACTTTTTCCATCTCCTGAGTTCAATATTTGCGCAATGCTTTCAGGTGGATTTGAAAATACTAGAGCTGAAATTGCAAGCATAATAAGTAGTGCAAATGTTTTCATTTACTGTGCCGTTTTTCTTTGATTAAAAAAGTTTGTAAAGTCATGAATTTTAGAAAACAGAACCCTCAGCAACCAATTAGTTGTCAAAGGCTCTGTCAAGGTTTAGTTTGTTTAATGATCATGCACTTCAAAGCTGTGCTTAGCTGTAGATATTATTCCTTCTTCATTTTCAGCGTTAACTATAAAATCAACCTGCTGCTTTTCTGGAAGCACACCTATTACATAAAATGTGTTGAACGTAATTGTTTTAGAGTGAGCATGTTTTCTCTGATTCCAAAGCGTATCGTTTTGAGGTCTTGTTATAAACCAACATTCAGATGTGTGCATCTCATGCTCATCCTTCGCCACAACATTTACATAAGCTGTATCACCTACTTCATACTCGCTCTTCTTAGGGTCATTAATAGTAATTTTGGGAGTGTGAGCATGGTCTTCCTTTTTGCACGCACTCATTGCCAGAACTATGGCAGTTGAAATTAAAATTGCTTTTTTCATTTACTTTGTTTTTTATTAATGCAACAATGTTGCGAAAGTAATTATTATCTTCGCAATCGCAACAGCGTTGCATTAAATTTTTTACGAAATGAAATCAGCAAGGAGCACAGTAGCAAAAACCGAAATTCAGCAACTCATTGTTTCATCCGCTGTTGCACTCTCTCACATCGAAATTCAAAAGTCTTTAGAAGGGCTCTGCGATAGAGTAACAATTTATCGTGTATTAGAAAGACTTTTGGAAGAAGGAATAATACATAAAGTAGTAAATGTTGACGGTGTTGTAAAATATGCCTGTTGTCATTCATGTAACGAAAAACACAACCACAATCACATACATTTTAGTTGTCAAAAGTGTAAATCCGTAACTTGTCTTGAAAATGTAGAACCCATCTACAAACTACCTAAGACATATAAAGTCAGCGAGATGAATTTTATGCTTTCGGGTCTTTGCCCCCAATGCTCTTAATTATTTACCCATCAAAGGCATCCCATCAGTAGTCTCGTACCCTCACGGTGGTTTAGCAAAAAAGTTTCTTCCCGATGTATTTGCTATTAATCCCAAGAGGATTACATGTTTATAGATATGATATACCGAAATTATGCGACCCCGGTGGGATAGCATTTTATGGGTTACTGTAAACATTTTATGGCGGTTGACAAACATTTTGAACAGGCATGCGTCAGCTTCATATTCAATTACCCGAAACGCAGAACAAAGCATTTTTTGAACGCGAGATTTTAAAACTTGCGGAAGTAAATCAGTGTCGCTTTGGGCGCATTCGCATTCAGATTTATCGTAAAAATAAGGGGCGCTATCTACCTACCGAAAATAATTGCGGCTTTGTTATTGAAATGGAAAATGATGGCATGGAATTTTACGCGCAGCATACGCCAAAAGCGGTAGATGTCTCCTAGCAAAATAGCAAACCTGCGCACGCAATAGGCAATAAACTAAAAATGCTTGCCCTTACTAAATAGATAAACCGATATATTTTGGCGGACGGGGTCTATCATAATCAAGCATTTTTAGTATCCACATCCCTAATACTAGGGATGCAGGTTGCTTTTTAGAATAAGTATTATAGTTTTACACAAAGTGATGCACAATGACTATTTTGGTTTACGCACATTCCATTACAGTTTCTTGTTTGACACATATTTATTTTTAGAATAATAATCCTTCAAATGGTTAAAGGAAAATTATACCTTATTTTGTTGCTATGCTTAATTATTTCAACAAGTATCAAAGCATCTGTGGATGTAAGCTCCACGCGGGTTTGCGTTGGCGACACAACTCGCTTTGCCAATCTGTCTAACATTCCCAAAACTGCTTTGGTAGAGTGGGACTTAAACAACGATGGCTTTTTTGATGATGCAATCGGAGATAGTGCTAAGAGCGTTTTTTTGAGGGCAGACACTTTTGAAATCAGAGTAAAAATCACCGACTCGCTTGGCAACGAATTTTTCTCCGCCTCGCCTCATGTAGTGGTTGTTTTTCCTGTGCCAAATGCAAAATTCGCAGTGCGAGATACCTGCCTTGGTCAAACTACTTCATTCGTAAATACCTCCTCAATCAGCGATGGTTCCATGCTTTCCTATCAATGGGATTTTGACAACAACAATACTATTGAAGCCATAACTTTAAATGCCTTGAAGCAATACAGCACGGCAGGCAATTTTGCTTTAAAACTCAAAGTCACTTCCAATCAAAATTGCACAAGTGAATTTACGCGCACCCTAACCATTCGCGAAAAACCTGTTGCCGATTTCGATTTCAAAGCAAGCTGTGCAGGCAACAATTCGGTGCTTGCAAATAAGTCTGTGGCTGGCAGCGGCTCACTCACACAAGCTGTCTGGAATCTGGGAGATGGCAACTTGAGTTTTGCTCAAGATTCTATTTTTTACACTTACCCCAATGCAGGAAATTTTGATGTAAAACTAAGTGCCGTAAACAATCATGGCTGCTTAGATTCTGTAACAAAATCATTGCAGATTAATGATAAAATCAACTATAGTTTTTCTTTCTCCAATGGTCAAACATTTGAGCAAGGAAAAAGTACCGAGATAACTGTAACAGGCGATTTCGCAAACATCGTTTGGGGGGATACACCTTCAAACCGAAAATCCAAGAATCCTCAGTCAGGCGGGTAATTACACCTTCACAATGACGGATGTGACAGATTGTTTTGCAAGCGAAAATTTCTCCATTCAAACCACCGTTCCAACAGATACAGTAATCAAAAAGGCAAACGATTTTCTTACACCAAATGGTGATGGAAAAAATGATGTTTTATACTTTGTCAATTTAGAAAGATACAACAACTGCACCCTGAATGTTTACGACACAAGAGGCTTTGAAGTATTCAAATCAGGCGACTATAAAAACGACTGGGATGGAGGTAATAAAAATGCAGGCACATACTACTACCTGCTAAAGTGCAACGGGCAAAATGAATTAAAAGGCAACACAAACCTCATCAAATAATGTAGCGTATGAAGCAATTTTACACACTGTTTTTTTTTATGATAATATGGGTTAGCAGCAAATCGCAAACCATCACACTTGCCCAGGAATTTGTCATCAATCCGTATCAAAATTCACCATCCAATAGCGGCTTCACAGGCAATCACGAAGTGTTTGTCGGAGGCTTGTATCATATCGTTGGCGTGTCTGGCTCACCTTTAAACGTAAGCGCCAACTACAATGGAATAATCAAAGGAAATTCAGGCATCGGTGCAAAGCTGGATTTTGAAAAGTTCGGTGCCTTTCAAAACATTAATGCGGCTGTCAGTTATGCTTATCATTTAAAACTAGCTAATGTGCATCGCCTGTCTCTGGGCTTGGCATTTCAACTACATCAAACATCCATAAACTTTGCCAACAGTAATTCCGACCCGCTAAATGATGCACAATTAGCCAGCAATGAATTGAATTCCGGAGTTGGATTTAATGCCGCTTTCGGGCTTACTTATGGATGGAAACAATTCATGTTTTCGGCAGCTATCAACAATTTAATTCCTACCAAAAAGAACAAGCTCAATTTATATTCAACACCTCAACACCTCCGCTTCTATTTACATTACGATATTGCCATCAATAGAAAATTTTCCATAAAGCCAGTTGTGTTGGTGGACTATACTTTCAATTCCGCCATCAATTATCACGGTATTATTTCATTGAAATATGCCAATCGTGTATGGTTGAATGTTGGCTATGGCGCAAACAACTTAATCAGTGCAGGTTTGGGTGCATTGATAACTGAAAGGCTGTCCCTTCAATACACTTTTCAATATGCCTTAGGCGGAATAATAAAAACATCAGCAGGCAATCATCAACTCTGTTTGGGCATTGCCTTCGGAAAAATAAAATCGAACTCTGGTTCAGTATTTAGAAAACTTTCAAAATCTCCATATCATGATTGGGAATAGAAAAATATTCAGCACACTCACAGCAATGTTTTTATTGTTTGCAAGTGCAGCTTTTGCAAGCGGTGATGTGCCGCAAAAAGTAAACTATCAGGCTGTGGCACGCAATGCCGGAGGCGGTGTAATGCCCAACAAAAGTTTGATAGTGCGCTTTGCATTAAAAGATAATCTGCAAAACATTATTTGGGAGGAAGAACACTACGTTACCACTAATCAATTTGGATTATTTACACTCCAAATCGGGCAGGGTGTTACCACAGGTGCAGGCATTGTAAACGCTTTTACAGAAATCAATTGGGCAGCAGGCGAAAGAAGATTAGAAGTAAAATTAGACATGGGCTCGGGCTTTGTGCCTTACGGAAATGTTGAGTTAGTATCCGTACCCTATGCTTTTGTTGCAGATACAGCACTTAGAGTTCCTGCCCCAAAGTTGCGCTTTCAAGACCTCACAGATGTGGATATAGCAGGCTTAGACCCCAATGAAATTTTAAGATGGAATGGACAAAAATGGGTACCTGCAGGAACGGTAAAAGTTGATCAGTTAGTAGTAACAGGAGTAACAACATTGCAGGGCGGAGTAAGAGTTAATCAGTACTTTATTCTTGGTCAGGACAGCATTACAAGAATTGTAAGAGACCCATCATTAAGTGATAGCAGCAACAACGCTATCCCAACAGTAGCAGCAGTAAAAGCATACATAGATGCGCAGTTTGCGCAAGGCGCAGCGGGACCAACAGGTATTACAGGTTTTACTGGTGCAACAGGTAACAGTGGCACCAATGGAATTAACGGAGCTACTGGTGCAAC
>CAZKHZ010000186.1:0-7087 GCA_964552715.1 uncultured Chitinophagaceae bacterium
CCACGTCCCTCGTCCCTCGTCCCCTCGCCCCACGTCCCACGTCCCACGTCCCTTCGTCCCCCGTCCCTTTTTGAAAAGCTACACAATTAGGTATAAAGTCTAATGTTTCAGGAAAGTAATTGCCAAACAGCTAACCGAAGTTTCTCTGTAAATGATTGTGGGCGATACAAATTGCGCTGTTGTAATCCCTTTTTAAAACTTTGTAAAGTTGAAAGATATTGCTGCCAATAGCTTTCTAGTAAAGGGTCTTTGCCTTCTACAATCATGCGGATGGTGTAGTCATTAAGGTGAATAAATACCACTTGATATTTTCCTTCTATCAGCACTTCGTTGTTTGATAAAGTTCTTTCGCAAGTATCAATATTCCAGCCTGCAAGGTTGCAGCCTTTGTGGGTAAGCACTTTAGTTAGGGGTTCAATTATTGGAACTAAGTCAAGATACTTTTGGTCGTCAAACAAACCACGCCACCTACTTTTTTCGCAGCGATACAAGCAACATGCCGCCCACCATTCCAATGTTTTTTTTGCATCGCGGTTTGCCCCAACAAAACCTGCATTATACAAGCCAATTGTGAAATTTGCTTCTAACCAATTTTGATTTTTTTGTGGCGAATGGGCGTAGTGATGCGGAGTAAGCAAGATGGGGTTGTGGTCTAGTGCTTCAAACAAAAAATCTGGACTATTAAAGAAGGCAATGTCGTTATCAGTATAAATTACTTTTTCAAAATTTTGGAGCAGATGCAATATAAAAACAGGCTTTAAACTCCAGCGTAATTTATTTGCATTTGCCCGGTATTTATTGATGATTGCTAAGGCAGTTTCGCTCTTTAATATGGATGTATCATAGTATTGAATTTCATTTTCGTTTAGTGGCAACGAAGCGGCATCGGTTACTAAAACATGAAATGAAAAATCTTTGCAACACTTTTGCAACGAAGCATGTAGCGCCTTCGTTTTGTATAGAAAATCAATGGTTGTGATGGTGCAGAAGTGTTTCAATGCCATGCTTTGCTGCCACGGATTAAAACCCGCAACTATTTTTTGATAAAAGGAATTTTTAGTTTTTGAAACACACTAATATTCGCAACTAAACGCACTCCGTTTACACCAACCACTTCAACATTAAATTTATCACTTTGCGGTGAAAGCCTGTGTATGGTGGATACAACAATTGCATTGTAGAACCGCTGTGCAATTGCTTTACAACTGCGCGCTCGTTGCTAAATTCTTTAAAACCATAATGCCCCATACTTTTGCCAATACCACTGTTGTTCACACCACCAAAAGGCAAATTAGCCTGAGATTGATGCACCAAATTGTCATTGATAACAGTGCCTCCGGCAGAGGTATTTTTCAAAATATAATCTTGGTTTTTACGCTTCTCGCTAAAGATGTACAATGCCAAAGGTTTTTCGCGGGCATTGACGAATGCAAGTGCTTCGTTGATGTCGCGGTATTTAATTAGCGGTAATAATGGTCCGAAGATTTCCTCTTCCAGAACTTCGGCACCCACTGGCACATTGGAAAGTATAGTTGGTGCGATATAGTTTTCTTCTTCATACACTTCACCGCCCACTTCAACTTTTGCGCCTTGGCTAATTGCATTCTCCAGCAAGCGTTTTACACGGTGGTAATGTTTGTTGTTTACCATGCGGCAAAGGTCTGGCGATTGCTGTGGATTTGCACCAAAGTTTTTGGTGATGCGCTCTTTCATTTTGGCTACAAACTCATCGTGTTTGCTTTCGTGAATCAACACGTAATCGGGTGCGATGCAAATCTGCCCTTCGTTCAAAAATTTACCCCAAGCAATTTTCATTGCTGCGGCTTTTACATTGGCTGTTTCATCAATAATAACAGGTGATTTGCCGCCAAGTTCCAAAGTAACGGAAGTAAGATTATCTGCCGCAGCGCGCATGATGTGTTTACCTACCGATGGACTTCCAGTAAAGTGAATATGGTCGAATTTCAGTTTCAATAATTCTGCTGATACGGTATGGTCGCCTTGCAAAACTGCCAACTCATTTTCGGGGAAAACCTGCGCCAATAATTCTTTAAGATAAGCAGATGTATGTGGTGTAAATTCGCTTGGTTTTAATATCACCGCATTGCCTGCTGCAATGGCTGATATGATGCCAACTAATGGCAATTGAAATGGATAATTCCAGGGGGTGAGGATGAGTGTGTTTCCTTTTGGTTCAAACACAACTTTGGAGGCTGTGCCCAAAAAGATAAGGGGTGTATCCACTTCCTTATCTGCCATCCAATCATCTAAATTTCTGAGGGCGTGGTTGATTTGTATAATCACCGGAGCAATTTCAGAATATTGAACCTCGATTGCCGGTTTGCGAAAATCGGCATAAATAACTTCTTCAATTTTGGTGCCGTTGGCAAAGATTACTTCGCGAAGTTTTTTCAGTTTCTTTTTTCTATCAGAAGCAGTGGTGTTGCGCAGGTTCCATTTGTTTTTGAATTGTGCATCAAACACTTTTAGTGTGTCTTCAAATTTGGTGTTTGGGCTAATAGGAATTTGCTTTGTTGCTGTTGTAGTTGCTTCCATTGTATTTGAAATTTAGACCCTAAAAAAAGCAGTTTAATTGGATATAACAAAAACTAAAATTTGAAGTGGTGATTTACTTGGTCTGACCTGCCAATTACATTCACCCCCTAACCCTTCCTAAGAACAAGTTCGGGACAGGCAGCCAGCGGGCGAAAAACAGCCGAATGTGTCGCACCTGTGGCAAAATACACGGGATTGCTTCGTGCCTCGCAATGACAACAGACTTTGCTGTATAACGACAACGTTATTGCTAGGCACGAAGCAAACTCTTATTGGCAAGGTCAGCCCAAGTATCAATTCTTATGTATAGTTCTTTTAAACAAGCGCAACTTATCGTATTCCCATGCGCCATTATCTGCTTTGCCTACAAATTCTGCCACTCTGTTTTTGATTTTTTCGTTCCACAGCATTTTGTAATGCCCAGCTTTTTCGGTGGTAAACAGTAAAGCATTCGGGTTGTGTGCTGCCACCGCCACCGCACCGCTGTATGGCACAATCCTATCTAGGCTATCATGCACTATCAAAGTTTCTACCGTTAGTTTTTGCAGGTAAGTTTCTACCGCTACGGTTTCAATATTTCTATTGAATCTTTTGTTCAGGTAACTGATAAAACTGCGCTTGTTCTCTTTGGTAAATTTCATCATCGAAGCGAAGGTGTCTATCACATTTATCAGTCGGTTGGGGCTGCCCATCAGCACTAGTTTTTTTACGCTTTGCAAGTCGCTATTGCCATGCAAGGCAACTACCGAAGATGCGCCACCAAAAGAGTGTGCAAGAATCACTTCTATATTTTCTCTGCGCACAATTTCTGCAATTACGTTTGAGTAATGCACTAGGTTGGTTTGCTTCACGGTGCTGTTGAAATGCCCTGGACCATCGAACGAAATTACTGTGAAACCGGCATCTAAAAGTGGCTGCACAAAATTGCCGAGGCTGCCTGCGTTACCTTCCCAACCATGCACTAATAAAGCCTTTTTGCTACCGCCTTTCCAGCGAAAGGTTTTTACAAAATAATTCTTTACAAATATTGCTCCGCTTTGTGCCGTGTTTAGAATTTGCACTTCATGCGGTTTCATTTTTTTCATACGTGGTGTTGAAAAAAGTTTGTAGGCTTTTGCCGAACCATAGTCGGGCGAAACGGCAAACAACAACTTGAAATAGGCGCGGTAAGATTCGAGTAAGTAGCTCATGTTTTTTTTCGATATTAATTGTGGTGGCTAAGGTAGTTTGTTGAAATTGATTTTTGCAATGGGCGTTAACTGTTAAAAAGTAGCGTATAACTACGCTACGAAAAACAAGGAAGAATCGAATTATGTAAAAAAATATTTTTTTTATTAGAGCTGAAACGCTTTGTGGGTAAGGCTTTAGACAGCATTTGTATTTTTTGATGAATGGCAATGTTTTTTCTTTCGTGCGTCTGCCTCTTCATTTGCTCCGAACAAAAAATAATATGTTATGAGTATTAGTACAACAAGCGGCACCATGATTTCTATTGCAGAAGCAAGTGCCTTTACACTTAATTTTCGCAACATTAACCCAGGTGCAAGAAGAGGACTGTTTTTCGGCTCCGACAAGCTAAATGAACTATTGGCAGCGGGTGTAATTGGCATCCGTATTTATTACGGTATTGACAATACCGGTGCCCCAGAGTTGGTGCTGGTGGGCGTGGCTGCAAATGGAGACGATGTTTTAAAACGTATTTTGGACCGGGGAATACCTTGCCCAACAACTTGTGGTGCTGCAAATGCACTGAATGGATTGACCTGATTTTTTCAAAATGCTGCTCATTAAAATCTCTACTTTATCGTGCTTGATTCCCCTTTTATTAAGCATTGTTTTTTGGAGAACAGTTTCGGGTTCAAACAAATGGTTGATTGCCCATTTGTGTGTGTGTGCTTTGTTAGAAATAACTTGCTACATATTTTCCTTTTACCATATCACAAACGTTTACCTCTATGCAATCTACACCCCTGTTGAATTTTATTTGCTTGCAAGAGCTTTAGGAGCAACAAACAAGACAGTTAACCTTAACTGGACTGTGTTGCCATTTACTTTGGTTATTGCCCTTTTGTCGGCTGCAGAATTCTTTAGGCTCACTGGTTTTAAAACCATGAATTCGCTTTCTACTGCCTTTGAATTTTTAGTGCTTGTCGGCTTTGCCCTACATACTTTTCACCGAATTATGGTAGAGCAAACCGACAAGTATCTTTTTTCCTCTCCTAGGTTTTGGCTTGCCGCGGGTGTGTTGTTATACACTTGCGGCAGTCTTTTTTCTTTTCTGGCACGCTATTATTTTTTTGCAAAAGGGTATGTTGATCCCAAAGAATTTTTAATTATACATTCTTTGCTCAACATCAGTTTTCAAATAATACTTACACAAACTGTTTTATGTTACCACAAAGCGACCCGGTATGGGTTGTCCTAATTTTTGGAACATTTATCTGCCTACTTTTTGTGGGCTTTATTTTTGTATTCGTAAGTCGCTATCAGCAAAAAATGTTTCAACATCAGTTAGCTATTTTGCGCCAAGATGAAGCCCATCAACTGGCGCAGCTTGCCGCTGCCATGGAGGGGCAAGAGCGCGAACAAAGGCGGCTTGGGCTCGAGCTGCACGATGGGGTTGGGGCAGATCTTTCGTTCATTAAAAATATGCTGCTGCGAGCAACCACAATGGAAGATAAGGTGGCGGCATCTGGTTTGGTTGCCGAAGCGGCAGATGCTTTGAACAAAACTTTTTTGCAGGTGCGTCAAATTTCGCACAAATTTATTCCGAGGGTGCTAGAGTATATTGGCTTGCAGGGTGCGCTACGCGAAATGTGTAAGTTGGTCAGCAGTTCAGGTTTAATAAATGCAACTTTTGAAGCCCCTGAAAACCTGCCACAACTACCCATAGAAAAGCAATTGTTGCTTTACAGAATTGTTCAAGAATTGGTGCAAAATGCAGTGAAACATGCAAAGGCTAAAAGCATAGTGGTGAAGTTAGAATATAACAACAACCAATTTTTGACAACCGTGCAAGACGATGGTTGCGGCTTTGATGCCGATGCGCCACAGGGTTTTGGCATCGGGTTTAAAAACATTGATACCCGAACCAAACTGCTGGAAGCCGATTTGGATATGGCAACTGCGCTAGGCAGGGGCACCACTGCCATTGTAAAATTTAAGCACACATAAATTATGACCAACAAAATTAAAGTAGCCATTGCCGATGACCATGCACTTTTTAGAAAGGGTATGCTTGCCATTTTAACCTCGCACAAGCACCTAGATGTGGTGGGCGAAGCCAGCGATGGCATTACAGTGCTTGAGCTTGTAGCAAAGAAAAAACCAGATGTGTTGTTGCTCGATTTAGCGATGCCGCACAGCACTGGTTTTCTCACCATAAAAGCCATCGCCAATCACTATAAAGACACTAAGATTATAGTGGTATCTATGTACGATACCGATAGCCATATTGTGCAAGCTATTGGGGCGGGTGCCAGCGGCTACCTCAGCAAAAATGCCGACCCTGACGAAATTTTGCTTGCCATAGAAAGCGCGCACAGCGTGGGGTTTTATCTTACCGACCACACCAACAAAATATTGGCGGGCACCCTTTACAAAAAGCAACAATTGCTACCCGTTTTTTCCAACGAAGAATTTATTTTTAGTCCCCTTGAAAAAGAAATAATTAAAGGCGTGTACGAAGAACTTACCAATGCCGAAATTGCCGCCCGCCTGCGCCAAAGTGTACGCACACTCGAAAAGTGCCGCGCCCAATTAATTCTAAAACTAGGCGTAAAAAACTCTGTAGGCTTGGTGCTATATGGCATTCGCAGCGGGTTGCTGCTGGGGTAAAAATTCCTCCAATTAGCTATGAAACTTTAGCGTAGTTCTACGCTTGTTTTTAACATTTGAATCCCCTTTATTTGCTGCCGAATAAAAACATAAACGCTTAACGAAATGATAACGATGCGTTTTTTGATGTTCTAAAAGTTTATTTTTTATTCGCGATACGAAAGGCAAGTTCTGAATTGCGTTGTTGGCATGTATGATTGACTATTTCTGAAGAACACACTTTCTAATCAAGTCTTAAATAAAATAAGGAAACGGTAGCTCGCACCTGCATGGTTTCACGGTATATGAGGATTTAAAATTTTCCGTTGGCGATGTGCCTTGGTAATTTCTTTGAGTTTTTCTAAAACATAAGTTTTAGAAATGGCTTTGCAGCGTTCTTTCACATATTGGTTGAAAAAAGAGCTACTTCAATTCCTCGCGGTTTTGGGCTATCAGCCCATCCATGTATTTGCTCACCTCTTTCAGTTGACCCATCGTCAGCACGCGCGATTTGCCATACAGGTCGGCTTCGGCAGCGCGCTTAATCAGGTTGATGGGATGCCCCTCAAGCACAGGGTGTTTAGCATCGGGTTCCCAATCAAAAATATCATTGGGTGTGCACCACAGGTTGTAGCAAAGTGTTTCGAGTTCATCAAGGCGAATTACCTTTTCCTGATTGTTCTTCAGGCGGGTAATCTTGGCATTATAAAAGCCC
>CAZKHZ010000187.1:0-7032 GCA_964552715.1 uncultured Chitinophagaceae bacterium
ACGTAGTTTAGAATAGCATTATCAATAATGAATATTTATAATCTTGGTATTGTATAAACGCAAAATTTGCTTTCTCCCACAATTAGTGAAACTTTGCACCACCTACCCGCCACGATAAAATACGATTAACCAATGGAAATTCAGTCAATAAAAAATCGCTTCGGCATTCTGGGCAATGCTCCTGGCTTAAACCATGCCATCAGCATTGCCGAAAGAGTTGCCTCTACTAGTCTTACAGTTTTAATTACGGGAGAGAGCGGTGTGGGTAAGGAAGTATTTTCTCAAATCATTCACACACTAGGCACGCGCAAACACAATCCTTTTATTGCTGTAAACTGCGGAGCAATTCCCGAAGGCACCATAGACTCTGAGTTATTTGGACACGAAAAAGGTTCATTTACTGGGGCGGGCGACCAACGCAAAGGATACTTTGAAACAGTTGCGGGCGGCACAATCTTTTTAGATGAAGTAGGCGAATTGCCTTTGGGTACACAAGCGCGATTGTTGCGGGTGTTAGAAACGGGCGAGTTCATTCGCGTGGGTTCTTCAAAGGTGATGAAAACCGATGTGCGCGTGATTGCAGCTACCAACGTAAACCTACAACATGCAGTTGCTGCGGGGCGTTTTCGCGAAGACCTTTATTATCGTTTAAGCACAGTGCCTATAACTATTCCGTCACTGCGCGAAAGAGGCGAAGACATTTACCTATTGTTTCGAAAATTCTCTACCGACTTTGCCGAAAAGAACCGCATTGCACCAATAAAACTTTCGGATGAGGCAAGACATTTAGTTGTGAAATACAATTGGCCCGGCAATGTGCGTCAATTAAAAAATGTTGCAGAGCAAGTTTCTATTCTTGCCCTAGAGCGCGAAGTGAGTGCGCAACAATTGATTGATATTGTGCCTGACATCGCCAACAACAAACTTCCAGCTTTAATGAACAATAATGCCTTTGATGGTTCAGGCACTGGCTTTACCGAGCGAGAAATTTTATATAAACTCATTTTTGATGTAAAGAAAGATTTGAACGACCTTAAGCAGTTTGTATTTGATATTGCAAAAGGCGTTCCCGCGCAACATACTTTTGAAACTGGCGACTTACCAAATGCCGTTCCTTCATATACTCCTGCCACAGGAAATCAGGCAATTGTGCTCGGTTCGGGTGCAGAACATCGCCCTGTGATTTTGCAAGATAAACAGGATTTTAGGAGCCATGAAACGATAGAAGAGAATCTTTCTTTATTGGATAAAGAGCGTGAGCTAATTATAAAAGCATTAAAAAAGCACCGCAACAAACGTAGGGATGCTGCCGAAGATTTAGGAATCTCTGAAAGAACTTTATACAGAAAGATTAAGGAGTATAATTTGGATGAATAGAAGGAACAAAGGGCGAGACGCTATTGCAAATGAGAGCCAATTATACTTCTAAAATCAAAAATCAAAAATGAAGAAATTATTAGTTGCAAATCGTGGAGAGATTGCTTTGCGCATAATGCGCTCGGCAAAAGAAATGGGCATCAAAACCGTTGCTGTTTTTTCGGAAGCTGATAGGCTGATGCCCTTTGTGAAATATGCTGATGAGGCTATTTGCATTGGTCCGCCTGCGTCAAAAGATTCTTATTTATTAGGTGATAAAATAATTGACGTTGCCAAGCAATTGAACGCAGATGCCATTCATCCTGGCTATGGGTTTTTGAGCGAAAACGCTGCCTTTGCAAAAGCTGTTGAGCAAGCGGGAATCATTTTTGTGGGTCCAACGCCACATGCAATAGAAGTGATGGGCAGTAAATTGGCTGCAAAAGAAGCTGCAAAGCAATTCAACATACCGATGGTGCCAGGCAGCGATGGTGCCATTACGGATGTTGCAGAAGCAAAAACACTTGCGGCAAAAACAGGCTATCCAGTTTTGATTAAAGCAAGCGCAGGCGGTGGCGGCAAGGGTATGCGCGTGGTGCAACACGAAGCTGAGTTGGAAGAACAAATGCAGCGCGCACAAAGCGAGGCAAAAAATTCTTTTGGAGATGACAGTGTGTTTATTGAAAAGTATGTAGGCTCGCCAAAGCACATCGAAGTGCAGGTACTAGCAGATGCACATGGCAACATTGTGCATCTTTTTGAGCGCGAATGCTCGGTGCAACGCAGACACCAAAAAGTGGTGGAAGAAGCGCCAAGTTCTTGTTTAGATGAAGCGAAGCGCATGGCTATTGGCGCTGCTGCGGTGGATGTGGCACGCTCTTGCAACTACCGTGGGGCGGGCACGGTGGAGTTTCTGGTGGATGAACAACTGAACTTTTTCTTTTTGGAAATGAATACTCGCTTGCAGGTAGAGCATCCTGTTACGGAGATGATTACCGGAGTAGATTTGGTGAAAGAACAACTAAAAATTGCGCGTGGCGAAAAGCTTTCTTTTAAACAAGAAGATTTAAAAATTATCGGTCATGCAGTGGAGTTGCGCGTGTATGCCGAAGACCCGCTCAACAACTTTTTGCCCGACATAGGAAAGTTAGAGACCTATCAAAAGCCCGAGGGTCCTGGCATCAGAGTAGATGATGGTTATGAAGAGGGTATGAATATTCCTATCTATTATGACCCGATGCTGGCGAAACTTATTGCCTTTGCCGACACGCGCGAGCACGCCATTAACCGATTGGTGCGCGCTATTGACGAGTATAAGATTACAGGAGTAAAAACAACGCTTTCGTTTGGCAAGTTTGTGCTGCTGCATCCTGATTTTATTTCAGGAAATTTTGATACCAATTTTGTAGGCAAGCATTTTTCGCCCGAAAAATTGCTTGAGCAAAATGAGGATGAGGCTTTGGTTGCCGCTATTATTGCCGCTAGGTTTGCTACAGTTGATACATCTAAACAAAAGACCTTAGTTGCTGCTGCTCCAAGTTCTAAGTGGAGGAATAGGGCTTTGTAAACTCAGACAGAATTAATTGAACAAACTTATGATTGGTGCTTTTACAGCTTGGTTCAACTATCTGTATTGCAATAATTTATCGCATCACCTTTCTTGCAATTACTATACACTTCACAATAGCATTGTTTATTGAAATGAAAAAAAAACAACGTTTTAAAAGACTTTTGAATACTAAAACCACAAGGTTCAACGTTATTAAGTTACAATTCAAAAGATATGCTATTACAAATCGCAATTGATTCGGCTGCCGAAGCAGCAAAAACAGTTACTACTCAACCAACATTAACACTACTTGATTTATTAATGAAGGGAGGATGGATAATGATTCCTATTCTTTCATTAAGTGTGGTGGCAGTATTTTTGATGATTGAAAGATTCATTGTAATTAGCCGTGCAGCAAAGGTGGATCCCAACTTTATGCGCAACATCAAAGAGTTTTTGTTGGCAGGCAAAATGGATGCAGCTTTAGCAATGTGCAAAAGCACTAACACACCAATTGCACGCTTGCTCGAAAAAGGTTTGAAGCGTCTAGGCAAACCAATTAAGGAAATCGAAAGCGCGGTAGAAAACACGGGCAAACTTGAAATCTATAAACTGGAAAGAAACCTTGGCTACTTGGGCATCATAGCCGCTATTGCACCTATGTTTGGATTTGTGGGAACCATCTCGGGTGTAATCAAAATCTTCTACAATATCTCTTTGGCAGATAATATTTCTATCGGTTTGATTGCAGGTGGTTTGTATGAAAAAATGATAACCACGGCAGCAGGTTTAGTGGTTGGAATTTTCGCACACATTGGTTTTCACTTTCTTAATACCATGATTGATAGAGTTAGCTTTCAATTAGAAAGTACTGCTGTGGAGTTTATAGACTTATTGCAGGAGCCAGTAGGGAAATGAGATAGGAGACATGAGAAATTGAGTTGATAGTATTAAAATAAACTGTTTTGAGATAAAACAATTAGGAGATAAATCTTAAATCACAACATCTTAAAACTTAAATAAAGAAAAATGAGTTTACGAAAAAGCAGGATGCGGTCGGAAGTGCGCTCAGAATCACTGAGTGACATTATGTTTTTCTTGATGCTTTTCTTTTTGATTGTATCTACAATGGTAAACCCATCGGTGATAAAATTAGTGTTGCCAAAGGCGCAGGCAGGGCAAACAGTTACCAAACAAAACATCACCATTTCTATTGATGCACAAAAGAATTACTTCATCAATAACGCCCCTATAAATTATGAAATGGTGGAACCTGAATTGACCAAGCTTGTATCGGGCATGGAAGATGCAACAGTAGTTTTAAGAGCCGACAACACACTGCCCGTGCAAACAGTTGTTGACTTAATTTCTATCGGCAACAGATTAAAAGTTAAAATGGTTTTAGCAACCAAAAACAGTTGATACTTCAGCTTAGTACTAAAATGATTTTTTAAAAAATATGGAATAACTAATTAGCAGCATCAAAGCATCATGTTCTCAGCATCATTTGAAACAGACAATAATTCTTTTGAAAACAGAAAGCGCATTACTTCGATAGTAATCACGCTGCTGGTTCATGGCTTGCTATTGTTGCTGCTTTATCTCAGTACTTTATCGCTTCCCGATCCACCTTTTATAGATAATGAAGGTGGCATGAGTGTGAACTTTGGCACCAGCGATGTTGGCGAGGGCGATGAGCAGGCATTTACTTACACACCCGTAGCTGCGGTTAGCGAACCCACCCCTGCCCCACCAGCAACTTCAACTTCGCAAGAAGAAGAATTGGTTACGCAGGATATTGAAGATGCACCTGTACTTTCAAAGCCAGAGCCCATCAAGAAAAAAGAAACGCCTACCCCAAAACCCGAAGTAGTGAAACCAGTGGTGAAGCCAGTTACAGCTAACACAACACCTGCCCCACCTCAACCAAAAGCGGATGAAAACGCATTGTTTAAACCTGGTGCTTATGGCAAACCAAACAGCAGCACAGGCGATGGTGAAGGGGGAGGAAAAGGCGACCAAGGACAATTGGATGGCGACCCAAATTCTAAAAGTTATCAAGGCAGCGGCACAGGGCAGGGAACCGGACAAGGCTCTGGGCTTGGCGATGGCAATGTGCGCCTTGCTGGAAGACAATTAAAGTTCAAGCCCGAAGTGAACGACAAATCTCAATCGCGCGGCAAAGTGGTGATTCAAATTAAAGTGGATAGAAGCGGTAAAGTTGTAGATGCCCGCTACACACAATCGGGCTCTACCACATCCGATGAAGGCTTGATTAAAACATCTGTTGAAGCCGCTTACAAATATCGCTTCGACACAAACAATGGGGCTACCGAACTGCAAACTGGCGCCATTAGTTTTATCTATAAGGTGAATTAATACAATCGCACTTTATTATGTAATCATTCTTTATTGGTCTTTCGTCATTGGTCATTAACACCTATCTTCGCCCCATGCAAGCTTTGCAACAATTAAATGAATTCAGTAGCCTTGAGCTTCTTGCCAAGCAAGTTGTGGAGGGCTTTATCATTGGTTTACACAAATCTCCTTTCCACGGTTTTTCGGTAGAATTTGCCGAGCATCGTTTGTACAATCAGGGCGAACCAACCAAAAATATTGATTGGAAAGTTTATGGGCGCACCGACAAAATGTTTGTGAAGCGATATGAAGAAGAAACCAACCTACGCTGCCAGATTGTGATTGACGCATCTTCGTCTATGTTGTTTCCAAAAGATGATAAAACCAAGCCTTCAAAATTGAAGTTTTCAGTGGTTGCTGCGGCAAGCATTATCAATCTCTTAAAACGTCAGCGCGATGCTTATGGCTTGAGTATTTTTACTGATAAAGTAAACGTAAACTCTAATGCCCGCGCAACTATGCAGCATCAGCAAATGCTTTTTAGTCAGTTGGAAGACTTGCTGAAAACGCAGCCGCTAAACGTAAAAACAAATGCTGCAAAATGTTTGCACGAAATTGCAGAAACGGTACACAAGCGCAGTATGATTTTGATTTTCAGCGACATGTTTGACGGAGAAAATACCGAAGATTTATTTGCCGCATTGCAACACCTGAAATACAACAAACACGAGGTGATTCTTTTTCACGTTACTGATAAACAACAGGAATTGGATTTCACTTTTGAAAATCGTCCGTACGAATTTGTGGATATGGAAAGTGGCGAAAAACTAAAGCTGCAACCCAACGATGTAAAAGAATTTTACACAAAGCAAATGGATAAATTCTACAGCGAGCTGAAGCTTAAATGTGCGCAATACAACATTGAGTTTGTGGCATCCGACATTAATAAAGACTACCGCGAAGTGCTGCTCCCCTTCTTGCTGAAACGCACCAAAATGATGTAAAAATATAGCCTAGTATTATAGAATGTTTGAATTGAATTATAAAGTTTTTGGCGAAGGCTTTCCGGTGGTAATCCTGCATGGTGTTTTAGGCTCGTTGGATAATTGGCAAAGCATTGCAAAGGAACTTTCTGCAAACTTTAAGGTATATATTATAGACCAGCGCAACCACGGTAAATCCTTTCACAGCAACAATTTTAATTACCAGATATTGAGCGATGATTTGCTTCAATTTTGCCACCAGCAACAAATTAAAAAGGGGCATATTATAGGACATTCTATGGGCGGTAAGGCGGCAATGCTTTTTGCCATGCAACATCCATCTATAGTAGAGAAATTAGTGATTGTGGATGTTGCTACCGTTGCTTATCCTGACAGGCACAGCCATATATTTAATGCCTTGCTGACTGCAGATTTGCTTCATGTAGCAAACCGCGAAGCAGTGGAAACACACCTGCGCAACAAGTTGCCAAGAGAAGACGAAAGCACCGTTCAGTTTTTGATGAAAGGCTTGTATAGAAATGACGAAAATAACTTTGCGTGGCGATTCAATGCACAGGCACTTTGGGATGCTTATCAAAATGTATCGGGCGATATAAGCGGCAACCCTTTTTCAGGCAAAACACTGTTTATTAAAGGAGCGAAATCACCCTATATCAATGCAGAAAACTTCAGCACCATACAGGAATTATTTCCCAATAATGAGTTGAGCGAAATCAAGGATGCTGGACATTGGGTTCATGCCGAAAAGCCAAAAGAGTTTATGGA
>CAZKHZ010000188.1:0-7019 GCA_964552715.1 uncultured Chitinophagaceae bacterium
TTTAGTATTCATTCATTTATTCGTAAAATATTTCCACAACCCAATTTAACCCTCAGAGTCTGTTTTATTCGCAGCAACTTCTCTCGCAGAGGAAGTTGCGTGGATGAAATGACATCGCCCTCGCTTGCCTCCCACAAGTGAGCATTTCCTCCGCGTCTCGCGTTTACTTCTTTGTTCACCTTGCAGTAATGGACAAAAAGAATGGTGATTTAAGGATGTTTTGTTTCAAGTGGACAAAATTGATGCTGTTTATTTTTTAAGAAAAGGGTTTACGGTTAAACCATTGAAAGCAACGCTATGCTTGCGCAATTATTAGTGCTTGCAAAAATTGTTGAGATGCAATTTTTCAAATAAGTCTAATGAATTAAATGGCATTTCAAATTACTTTTCAAACAAAAAAAAAGCCCGAACAATTGCTTGTTTGGGCTTTGTATTTATTAGAAGGAATTGCTTATTGCTTCTCGTCTTTTACTTCTTCAAATTCAACATCACTTACTGTTTCGGCTTGCGGCTCAGCAGTTGGTCCGCCTTCAGCGTTTGGTTGCGCTCCGGCTTGTTGCTGCGCAGCATATATGTCTTGCGAAGCAGCTTGCCAAGCGGTGTTCAACTTTTCTGTTGCCGCTTCTATGGCAGCGGTGTTGTCGCTTTGCAAAGTAGCTTTTAATTCCGTCAAGGCAGTTTCGATAGTTGCTTTTTTATCGGCAGGAATTTTATCTCCGTACTCTTTCAACTGCTTTTCAGTTTGAAAAGCAAGGCTATCAGCAGCGTTTTTCTTTTCAGCTTTTTCGATGGCTTCTTTATCAGACGCTTCGTTGACTTTAGCCTCGTTGCGCATTTTTTCAATTTCCTCTTTGCTCAAACCAGTTGAAGCTTCTATGCGAATGGTTTGCTCTTTGCCAGTGCCTTTGTCTTTTGCACCTACGTGAATGATACCATTACTATCAATATCAAAAGTCACTTCTATTTGAGGCACACCGCGTGGAGATACAGGAATATCGCCCAAGTGGAAACGACCAATGGTGCGGTTATCCTTAGCCATAGCGCGCTCGCCTTGCAATACATGAATTTCAACGGATGGTTGATTGTCGGCAGCAGTGGTGAACACTTGCGATTTTTTGGTTGGAATGGTTGTGTTAGATTCTATTAATTTAGTGAACACACCACCATAGGTTTCTAAACCAAGCGAAAGAGGCGTTACATCTACCAACACGATGTCTTCTTTTACATCACCGCTCAAAATTCCACCTTGAATGGCAGCACCTACAGCAACTACTTCATCAGGGTTTACACCTTTAGAAGGTTTTTTGCCGAAGAATTTTTCCACTACTTCTTGAATTTTAGGGATACGGGTTGAACCGCCCACCAAAATCACATCGTCAATATCCGCGGCTGTGTAACCTGCATCTTTCAATGCTTGTTTGCAAGGCTCCAATGTTCTTTGCACAAGGCTATCTGCCAATTGCTCGAACTTAGCACGGGTCAATTTTTTCACCAAGTGTTTAGGCACGCCATCCACTGCGGTTACATAAGGCAAGTTGATTTCAGTTTCTTGCGAGGCACTTAATTCAATCTTAGCTTTTTCGGCAGCTTCTTTCAAGCGTTGCAAAGCCATAGGGTCTTTGCGCAGGTCAATGTTTTCATCTTTCTTAAATTCTTCTGCCAACCATTCAATAATAACATGGTCGAAGTCATCACCACCCAAGTGCGTATCACCATTGGTAGATTTTACTTCAAACACACCGCCACCCAATTCAAGAACTGATACATCAAATGTGCCACCACCTAAGTCGTAAACAGCAATTTTAATGTCGGCACCTTTTTTATCTAAGCCATAAGCTAAGGCTGCGGCAGTTGGCTCGTTGATGATTCTGCGCACCGTCAATCCTGCGATTTCCCCCGCTTCTTTAGTTGCTTGGCGTTGGCTGTCGTTGAAGTATGCTGGAACTGTAATAACCGCTTCGGTCACTGTTTGTCCCAAATAATCTTCGGCAGTTTTTTTCATTTTCTGCAACACAATTGCAGAGATTTCTTGTGGCGTGTAAAGTCTGCCATCAATATCCACACGTATGGTGTCGTTATCGCCTTTCACTACTTTATACGAAATATGGTTTGTTTCTCCAGTTGCTTCGCTATAGCGTCTGCCCATAAAGCGTTTGATAGATTGAATTGTTTTAGTAGGATTGGTGATTGCCTGACGTTTGGCAGGGTCGCCCACTTTGCGCTCTCCATTAGCCAAAAAGCCAACGATAGACGGGGTGGTTCTTCTGCCTTCGTCATTTGCAATTACGATAGGGTCGCTGCCTTCCATCACACTCACACAACTGTTTGTTGTTCCAAGGTCTATTCCAATTATTTTTCCCATGATATTGATTTATGTTTTTTACTAATTGATTTTGCTGGTACTTATCAATTGCTGTGCCATGACCTATAACTGACAAAAATGTCAGGCTTTTGGCAGAACAAAACGACAAATCATCATAACTTAAATGACAGGAAGGCAGAATGCATTTTTTTTGAGATAATAATTAGTTTGGTAATGGTAAGAAAACACTTTTATCATTTTCATAAAAAGTTTACATTCGCCAAAACTTTATTGCATGAAGCATATCTACATTGCACTTTTAATTACACACTGTTATATTGGTTCTTTTGCTCAATCACAAAGAATTGTTTTGGTTGAAGAATTTACCGGAGAGGATTGTGGTCCTTGTGCAGGTATCAATCCAACATTTAATAAAATGTTGAATGATAATATCGCAAAGGCGGTTTCATTAAAGTATCAAGGTATTGTGAACCCTAGCAATAGGAATGTGTTGTACGATCAAACTAAAGCAGAAGTTAACATCAGAGACAGTTATTACTCTAACACTTCGCTGCCTACTGGTGTTGTAGATGGCAACTTCAAAAAGGCAAATGCAGGGCAAATTAAAACGGTAGATATTGACACGCGGTATGCTGACAATTCTGCTTTTAACTTAACTGTAAATCATGAATTCTCAGCAAAAGGGGATTCTGTTTTTATAAGTGTTGATATGGAAGCAACAGATAATTTTTCGGCAGGAGGTAATTCAACCTTCAAATTGAGAGTTGCATTAGTTGAAAAGGAGATTGAATTAGCTTTACCTGCATTAAACGGTGAAAAGAAGTTTTATAATGTAATGCGCAAAATGTATCCGAATGCCGCAGGAACTTCTCTTACTCAAACATGGACTATTGGGCAAATGCAAACAGTTACTTTTAAGGCAAAACTACCAAGCTATATTTACGATAAATCAACTATTCAAGTGGTAGCTTTTCTTCAGGACGATAACAGCAAGGAAGTTCAGCAATCAGCAATTAGTCAATTAAAATCTGTGAGGCTTGATAGCAAGGTTAAAGTGTTTAACTCTGGTTTTATGCAGTGTGTTTCAGGCGGTTTTGAACCTAAAATTACAATGCAAAACGTGGGGACTGATACATTGTATATGGCAGATATAGTGGTGAAGGTGGATAATGTGGCAATGCCTGCATACAGTTGGTATGGTCAGCTTGCAAAAAATGCTACCGAGGAAGTTACCCTGCCTACAGTAAATGTAAATACTGCCGGAGCACACAAAATTCAAATCTACACGGTAAGCCCGAATGCAGAAGTTGATCAAAATAGTTATAATGATACTTTGAATACTGAGTTTAGTATGGCTTCTGCACCTGAGTTTGCGCCATATATTCAAGATTTTGAAGCAGGATTGCCTTCTAATTTTTCTATTGAAAACCCATCTGGAACTGTTGCTTGGGTTACAAGCAATTACAGTGCTTTCGGTCAAGGCTCAAAATCTGCTTACATGAGGTTTTTTTCCAATCAAATAGGTGAAATAGATTACCTGTATCTACCTACTTTAGATTTGACTGTCGCAACTTATGCCAGAGTTACTTTTGATTTTTCACATGTACTTTATGGTACAGGATATAAGGATCAATGCGATGTAGAAGGTTCTTATGACTGTGGTAAAACATGGATTACATTATGGTCAAAAAGTGGTGTTGATTTAGCAACAAAGACTGGTGCGGTTACAGCCGAATTTAAGCCAACAGCTTCTGATTGGAAAAGTGATTTTGCCAGCCTTGATATTTTTGCAGGAAAAAGTAATGTATTGGTTCGCTTGAAGTCAAAAAGCGACTATGGTAATAATCTTTACATAGATAATTTGAATGTTGAAATTACAGCTACTGAAAATGGCGGACCAACCGACCCTAATTCGATTGAGGACGTTTTAAATCAATTGTCATTTGCGCTGTATCCAAACCCTGTGAATGATGTTGTGAAAGTTGTGTTTGCCGATATTTATGAAAGTAGCAAGGTTACAATTGCAGATGCAAGAGGTGTCGTTTGCACGACAAAAAATGTTTCAAATTCTAATGAAGTTCGCATCGAAACTCATAGTTTGAGCAATGGAGTTTATTTCGTTTTTGTTGAATCAAACGGGAATATTGCTAGAAAGACTTTTGTAGTAGCTCATTAATTTAAAAAAGAAAAGGATGAAAATGAAAAAGGTATTGCTTGTAGTATTAGTCTTTTGCACTGTTTTGAGCTTTGCTCAGAAACTATTAATTCATCCATCGGATACAATTAAAGAAACGCTAATCATTAAACCTGGTCTTGTAAGCGAAGCATCAACTTATGTGCTGAACAATACAAATGCACAAATTAACCTGAAATGGAAATTTGTGACCTACACAGGAACTAACGGATATGAATTTTCAATGTGTGATATTTACAATTGCTATGCAGCAGGTCCGCAGGTGCGCGAAGTAGATTTAGCAGTTGGCGATAGCACCTTTATGAAGTTTGGCGTTAGCACTAACTGTGTTGGCGGAAATGCCTATGGTGAATTGCTAATGTGGATTGATGGTGATAGTACGGCATCAGTTAGGAGTTTGTTTTACATAATCAATTTAGATAATTCTGATTGCGCAACAACTATTGAGGATTTTGAAAAAAATAAGTTCACTACTTTTCCTAATCCTGTAGCAGATAATCTAAATTTGAAATTTGAATCACAAGATTTTTTGAGAGAAGTAATTGTTACAGATATTTCAGGAAAAGTTATTGCAAATTTTGCTGCCCATGCCATACTTAACACTATCAATGTTGCATCATTGAATACAGGAAATTATTTTCTTTTCATCAAATCTGCAAACACTATTTCTGAAAGAAAAAAGATAGTTAAGTTCTAAAATTCTACATTCTGAACACACCATACTGATTGTTGCTAGTGATTGGTTTGTTATTTACTACTGCAAGGCAAAAGCCAAGATGGTTGCGCGTTTCGCGCGGGTCTATCACACCATCATCCCACAATTGTGAACTAGCATAAAAGGCATTAGATTGCTTTTCGACCTCACCTGTCAAATGTGCACGAAACATCTTTGCTTGGTCTTCATCATAGGTGCCACCCATTTTTTCTACTGCCTGTCTTTGTATCATTTCCATCACACCACTTAATTGCTCGGGACCCATCACTGCAATTTTTGAATTAGGATAACTGAACAAAAATCTCGGTTGATAAGCTCTGCCATTCATGGCATAATTTCCAGCGCCATAAGATGCGCCCATCATAATAGTAATGGAAGGTACTTCGCTGTTAGAAACTGCATTTATCATTTTAGCACCGTTCTTAATTATAGCACCTTCTTCATACGTTCTGCCTACCATAAACCCAGTTATGTTTTGCAGAAAAAGAATTGGTGTAAGGTTTCTATTGCATAGCTGAATAAAGTGCGCACCCTTGTTGGCACTTTCCGAAAGCAACACCCCATTGTTTGCAATAATGCCAACTTTGTATCCGTGAATTTCTGCCCAGCCAGTAACCAAAGTATTGCCCCATTCTGGTTTGAATTCTGAAAAGCGCGAACCATCTACAATGCGTGCAATTACTTCGCGTGCTTCAAATGGTTTCTTTATATCTGCTGATACAATTCCTAAAAGTTCTTCGGCTTTGTATAAAGGCTCATCCACATTATTTGAAGGAATAAAATGAGTGTCTGGTTTGCGAAGGTTTGCAATTATTTCGCGTGCAATACGAATGCCATCCAATTCATCTTCGGCAAGGTAATCGCTCACGCCCGAAATTTTGCTGTGCATTTCTGCACCACCCAAACTTTCATCATCCACCACTTCATTAGTTGCCATTTTTACCAATGGCGGACCGGCAAGAAATACCTTTGCATTTCCTTTTACAAAAATTGCATAATCACTCATGCCAGGCACATAAGCACCGCCCGCTGTGCTATTGCCAAACACTACCGAAACACTTGCTATACCTGCCTTTGAACGTCTTGTTATATCCCGAAACGAAGCACCGCCATAATTGAAAATCTTTGCCTGCTCAGTCAAATCTGCCCCTGCGCTTTCTACTAGATTTATCATGGGCAAATCGTTTTCAAAAGCAATTTCGCCCAAGCGTAAACTTTTATTCAGTGTAGGTAAATTAACCGAGCCGCCTTTATTTGTTCCCACATTTGAAATCACCATTATCAATCTGTCGTTAACCAAACCTATGCCGCCAACAGATGTGCTGCCTCCTTCGCTGTTCTTTCCTGCAATGCCTGCAAATGGCAATAATTCAAGAAAAGGTGAGTTCTCATCCAACAACAAATCTATGCGTTCGCGTGCGGTGAACTTTCCTTCAGATTTTGCTTTTTGAAGATGCCTTTCCTTTCCTTGATAAAGAGATTCCATTTTCTTTTCATCCAATGCCTTTATCAATTCAAGCATTGCCTGATAGTTATTTTTATAAAGTTCCGAGTTGGTATTAATTACTGTGTTTATTGGACGCATAAGTTTGTTGTAGAAGCCAATGTTAGAAAAAAAAGGCTTTAGCATCAAATTGTTGAATTTGAATTGAATTAAATTGGACTTTGGGTTTTCCTTTCTCAATATACTCTTTGTTGAATTAAATTTTTATTTTAAAGGTCTTTTTGACAACACAATGACCCTCACAAGATTTATTGTAAGCCCTTTTGCATATTCAGAACCCCTT
>CAZKHZ010000189.1:0-2428 GCA_964552715.1 uncultured Chitinophagaceae bacterium
AGCAACAGTAGTAACGGAAGAGCCAACTGCTGCAACCGAAGAAGCAACAGTAGTAGCGGAAGAGCCTGCTGCTGCAACCGAAGAAGCAACAGTAGTAAAGGAAGAAGCTACAGCACCAACAGAAGAAGCAAAAGCAACAACTGAAGAAGTTGTAACCGCAGCTCCTGCTGAAACAACAGAAGCTGCTACCGAAACAGAAGCAACTGAGCCTGTTGCTGAAACAGAAGTGACCGATAAACCTGCTGAATAAGCAATTAAAAAAACACTGTGGCATTATGCAACAGGACTTTATTACAATAGGAATTTTAGGAAAGCCTCACGGAACAAGTGGGGCTTTTCACTTTAAATTGACTTCGGTATTATTAAAAGATACCGACTTGCCTGATGTATTGTATTTAAAATTGCAAGAAGGCATTCTCCCATATTTTGTAACCGAGTGGAGTTTAAGAAGCAGCTATCAAGGCACTATTTCTTTTGAAGATATAGAATCGCGAGAAGATGGTGCTGCACTAGTAAATGCAGAGTTGATGATTAAATCAAGTGATTTTGCGGACTACTTTGAAGAAGAAATAGATAACTACCTCATAGGCTTCACCGTTATTGATTTAAAGCTTGGAACAATTGGAAAAATAATTGAGATAACGGATAACACCATTCAGGATGTAGCCGTTGTGCAATATGGTGCGCATCAAATTATGTTTCCTTTAGTAGATGATTTTATTGTGGAAGAGGATAAAGCAGGAAAAACAATTACAGTAAAACTACCAGAAGGGCTAATAGAAGCCTACACAGAAAATTCTCAAGAAGAGCGCGATGAGGATTGATATTATCACGGTGCTGCCTGAGTTACTAGATAGTCCATTCGGACATAGCATGATGAAGCGCGCGCGCGATAAGGGCTTGCTGGAAGTAAACCTCATTCAACTACGAGACTTTGCAACGGATAAACACAAAAGCGTTGATGATTATCAATATGGTGGTGGCGCAGGTATGGTGATGATGTGCGAGCCACTTTCGCTTTGCATAGAACATTTGCAGGCACAACGCCAATATGATGATGTGATTTACATGACTCCTGATGGAGCTACGTTAAATCAAAAAATGCTGAATACATTTTCGCTTAAAGAAAACTTACTCATCATCTGCGGACATTACAAGGGCATTGATGAGCGCATACGAGAACTTTATGTTACCAAAGAAATATCCGTTGGAGATTATGTGCTTTCAGGTGGAGAACTTGCCGCAGCAATTTTTACTGATGCTATTGGCAGACTGCTGCCGGGTGTATTAAATGATGAAACATCAGCACTTACCGACTCTTTTCAAGACGACCTACTTTCGCCTCCCGTCTATACCCGCCCCGAAACATTTAAAGATTTAAAAGTGCCTGAAATATTGCTTTCTGGTCACGATAGAAAGATACAAGAATGGCGTTACGAAAAAGCCATTGAAAGAACACAGCAGCGAAGACCTGATTTGTTGGCAGAGTAACAGCAACTTCCTAAAATAAAAACACCGCATCTCATTGCTGCGATGCGGTGTTTCAAAACTTATACTTTCTCTTAGTTTACACCAAGCACTTTAAGTGTTTCCAAGTTCAAATTACCTACTGGCAATCCTTTATCTTGTTGAAATTTGATTAAAGCCTCTTTAGTTTTTGCACCAAACATATTATCAAATGGACCTGGGTCGTAGCCCTCAGTTTTCAATGCTTTTTGAATAGCTAAGATTCTTTGCTCATTCAATTTATCAGCACACAAAACTTCTTTCCATTCTTGGTAGCCACCTTTGGAAGTTAAACTCTTTTTCATTAAAGATTTGTAAGTAGCGGGGATTTCAATTTTCTCATTTCGTGCAGGCACATCCACAACTTTACGTGTAGTGATTTTTACATCCGCAGGCACTTCTTCTTCGCGAGAAGAAGCTGGTGTTACAAGAACTTTTTTAGTTACCTTTTTGTAAATCGCTGGCACTTCAACTAAACATAAAACCTGACAATCAGCAGGGTTTGCACTCAAGCAAGATGCATCTGCTTTTCCTTTCTGCCATTTGGTAGTAGCCGGTTTAACCATCACATCTTCGTTTGTGGTTTCAAACACACCAGGAATAGCCATTTTTTTGGTAAATGCTTTTCTTAAAACAATAGTATCATTAACTGTTTTGTAGGTAGCAGGTGTCACTTCCATTTTAAATGAAGCCGGTTTATCTAAAACTTGCTCTTCCTTAAATTCAAACTGATCAGGAATTAAACAACGTGCATAACACTTTCCAGGTTCGGCATTTGGTGGAACATCACCTACTGGCGAATCTGGTATTGTAGCTGTTGGCGCAACTGGTGCAACAGGGGCTTTTGGTGTTGCTGGAGTTGCTGGTGTAGCCTTCACAACAGGCTTTGCCGCAGGTGTAGCAGCGGGAGCAACTTTTTCTT
>CAZKHZ010000189.1:2528-6945 GCA_964552715.1 uncultured Chitinophagaceae bacterium
GTAGCCTTCACAACAGGCTTTGCCGCAGGTGTAGCAGCGGGAGCAACTTTTTCTTTTTCTTCCTTGGCAGGAGCTATTGCCTTTGGCGGTTCATTGGTCTTACCCTCTTCAAATATTTCAAGATTCGGATTTTCTTTTTTGTAACGTTCTAAATTCTCGTTACCAGTGTTAATGAATATTTGTGCATTCATTGCAGAAGCTGCAAAAATCAAGGCAACAAACGTGAAGAGTTGTTTCATAAGATCAGACTTTAATAATTTATGGATGCAAAAATTACTCTTTATTTTAAATCAGCAAACATATTTTCACACCTACCAACATTTATGTGCATAAGCCGTCTTGTTTTGTATCATTGCCGCCCAAAATAAAGGAGTTTATGGCTGAGCATATTCTATCGAAAGCAATTGAAGATATTTGGAACAATCGTGAGTTGCTGAAAGATAAAAGCAATCAAGAAAAAATAGAAGCAGTGATTGCGCAATTGGATGCAGGCACCTTGCGCGTTGCCGAGCCAAACGAAAACGGATGGCAGGTAAATGAATGGGTGAAAAAAGCGGTGATATTGTATTTCCCCATTCGCGAAATGGAAGTGATAGAGGTGGGTCCATTTGAGTTTCATGACAAAATGAAACTGAAACAAAATTATAAGTCCTTAGGTGTTCGTGTGGTTCCGCCTGCTGTGGCGCGCTATGGTGCATTTATTCAAAGAGGCGTGATTCTAATGCCTTCTTACACCAACATTGGCGCATACATTGATGAAGGCACAATGATAGATACTTGGGCTACTGTTGGCAGTTGCGCGCAAATCGGCAAGCATGTGCATCTAAGCGGTGGCGTTGGCATTGGCGGTGTGCTAGAACCAGTGCAGGCTGCCCCAGTTATTATTGAAGACAACTGTTTTATTGGTTCAAGATGTATAGTGGTAGAAGGTGTGCGCGTGGGCAAAGAAGCCGTGTTGGGCGCAAATGTGGTGTTGACCGGCAGTACCAAAATAATTGATGTATCGGGTAGCGAACCCGTGGAATATAAAAATTATGTGCCCGAAAGAAGTGTTGTGATTCCGGGTAGCTACACCAAGCAATTTCCTGCGGGAGCCTACCAAGTGCCCTGCGCATTAATTATCGGTAAACGAAAAGAAAGCACCGATAAAAAAACTTCCCTCAACGATGCCTTGCGCGAGCATAGCGTTGCGGTGTAGGTTTTTGATGATGGCACATGCAGTATGCGTGTGTTAGAAGTGACTATACTTCATGGCAACTTGTTTTCTATTAGGTTTAACTAACCCACAAAATTGTTAGTAGCAATTGTCCTTTCATCAACGCAACGTCCGCAAACGAGGAGGTTGGTGTGAAGGATTTTTGGGGGAGGGAAAACATTGGGGTGAAGGAGATTTGGCGATTTCCCTGCCTGCCAATAGGCAAGGAAGCACTAAACTGTGTGCCACCACAAAATCCCGATAGCTATCGGAATCATTTCACCACTTAACCGCCAATTTTTTGTAGGTGCTGTTAAAGGCTGGCGTGCTAGTCTGTCGATTTGATATTTGCTCAATCTACCTTGTCAAATCCTTTCGCATAAATTATTTTCAATTTTAATTCTTCGCTATAGTCATCTTCGTAAATTATTGAATTTATTATTTCAAAAAGTAAATCCTTATCAATTCTATTATCGGCAACGTCAACTGCAACGTTTTCCATTTCTGCTAAGAATCTCATTGTTCGGAAAGAACAATTATTGATTTCTAAAAAGTAAGCAGATAATACAATTGAAGCTCTTTTATTTCCGTCTTGAAAGCTATGATTTTTGTTAATTGAAAAGAACAAATGCGTCAGTTTATGTTCTAACTCAGGATAATAAAAATCATTTTGAACATGCTCTAGAACACTCTCCAATAAGCCTATGTTTAAAATGCCTAATGCTCCTCCTGATTGGTTTATTATTTCGTCATGAATTGTGATGGCATTAGCAGTGTCAAAATATGCAAATGCCATATTATCTATCTTTTAATCGTTTGAAAATAGCTAACAAGTCAGGGTTTTCAATTACTCTTTGCAATAGGTCTTTACTTTTATCACCCAAAAATCTGTCATAGTCCGCTGCACTTAGTGAATTAATATAAGGTTTTAACCTGTCATGAATAATATTTCGTAAACCATAATCTCGGCTTGCCATTTTGCTTCTAGCATCTTCAATTTGTGGTATCCAAAATCGCTGTGCTGAAAATTCTTCTATCAATTCATTCAGTTCTAATGGTTGCAGTTTTCTATTTAATTTTTCTGACTTTAATTTCATTGCGTCAGCTATTCCCACTTCAAACGAAGCAATTAGCCTAAGAACTTCAGAATACATTGTTTCCCTTATATTTTCCTTTTCTTCAATTTTTAGAATCACTTTATATTCAGATGATTTTTCAAGAAAAATTGCTTTGTAAATTGCATCTGTATAAACAGCATATTTATAATTGCCCATCTCTAAATATTTATTCAATGCTTCCGTAAACTCTTTTCTATATACTGGTTCACGTGCCATAGCAATTAAAAAATCTTCTTCACGCTGGTTAATAAATTTAGTTGAACCACCTAACTTATGATTAAGGGTGTCGATTACAATGTCTAGTATTTTACTTCTTAATGCTTTGGCTTTTTCACTTTCGGTAAGCAGCATACCTAAGTTTAAAAACGAACGAAAATTGAAAATTCCAAGTTGAGGGGCTTTAGCTCCTTCTTTTAGCATCCAGCCAAATTCTTCTTTAAATTCTTTTAATGTTTTCCCTTTCAGATTTACATAACCATTATGCTTTAACTCTTCTTCGTTTTGAGATAAGTATCTGTCTACAGTTGAATTATTTATAGTGTAAAAGTCTGTAATTTGTTGTCGTGTAAATTTATATTCGCCTTGAAAAAGCATACCGTCAATTCCCAGATAAGTTTGGATGTTCTCAACAGCTTTTTTATTGTTGAGAATATTTTGTCGGTCGATAGCCGAACCCGTCAAATTTTTCATATATCCTAATTTTGTTGAAAAGTATTTATGTTTCTCTCACAAATAAGGGAAACATTCCGCAATGTATTGTATTTCAATGGTTTTCGTGGTCTTAAAGTTTTCATCGTACTTTGTTGGTTAGTTTTATTTTATGTCAATTTTATGTCTGCAGTAACGGTCTGATACGCTTGCCACTAACGGCAGACCGTGAAAAAACTAAATCGTATTCCAATCCCTGTCCGAAAATATTCTGAATTTTTAATTCTGAAAGGCTTTAATTGAAGTTTATTCACAGCCTGACGGTTTGCAGCTACCCGAAAGGCGGGACTTTTACCACAAAACTTAATTTAAAACTAAACTTCCGTTGACTACAAAATCTGTCTTTGGAACACGAAACCCCGCCCTTCGGGTAAGACTGTTATGCGGTCGTGCTAATTTTTCCAATAGTGTGAGAATTTTATTGATTAATGCCTAAATAATATATATATGCATTTAAAATCATGTAAAATACGGCTGGTAAAGAAACCAAGAAACTATCCTTAGTTTTAATTCTTGTTATCAATCCAAACAACATTAATATAGCAAGTCCACCAGATGATATTAGCAGAATGGGTTTAAAAAATAAACCTACCAACAAACCAAAGGCACCAAGTATCTCTAAGATAATTACAAATATTCCAAGCTTCTTTAGGTCAAATCGTTCAAATTCACTTTTCATGTGAGGTGAAACAAAATATGAAATAGAATATGCTACAAAAGAGAAGCTTGAAAATAAAACACAAGAAATCAATAAATAATCCATATTTAAATTATCTCCATTGAAACTAATGTTATGAAGACACATAAAATAAAGAAAATTAACGATGGCAAATGTTTAATGAATGGATTTTTAATTTTGAAATGGAAATATTGAGCTGCTAACATAAATAAGCCCATAATCATAGCGGGAATAGGAATTAATGAAGAATACCAAATACCAGCGATTAACAAAGTAGCTAACGAAACTTTAGATGCTCCTACAAAAGTCCGAGTTAAATCACTTAGTCCGAACTGTTTAAATTCTTTAATTATTACGTCATATCGGAAAATCCAAACGTAACCGACTGATGCAGCTACAATAATTTGTGCTACAATTAGGTAATTTGTCATGGTATTTTTTTAAGTTGTTTCAAACTTTTTTGTTTTATCAGGGCTATCTTTTTTGTCTGATTGTGTAATAGCTAATGCGAAGCCTACACCAAAAAGCAGAGTTATAAGTCCGGCAAAATATGGGATAATTTCAGTCATTGTTTGAATTATTAATTAGTTTTAAATATATACCAAATGCTAATATAGATGGAACCCATATTCCTATAAAAGTTGCGTCCGCTTTTTCTCCTTGAAAATAAAGTAATTCGGAAAAAATTAATGATAGCATAGCAGCCATAAATAGGAG
>CAZKHZ010000190.1:0-6894 GCA_964552715.1 uncultured Chitinophagaceae bacterium
GTGGCTGCTGGGTATGGTGGGTGAGAGAAGGGAATGAGAAAAAAATTTGTCTGAAAAATGCTAATGGCTTACAGAGACTTTCCATCCCGATAGCTATCGGGATAAAAACTTGGAAAGTTGGTGTCTGAATACACCTTACAAACCCTTTCTCCTAAAGTCAATTTTATCCTTGATAGCCTGCGACCATGTTGTGGAATCTTCGGCATCGTGGATGGTAAGTTTTTGGGCGGCATCGTCTTTTAAAAGTTCTTGTTTATCGCAGTTGAGGATTTTGGCTGCGGCTTCTACGCCACTGTGCGATGCACCGCCCACGCCATGCGATGAGGTGCTGGCTCCGCACAAAAACAGTCCTTCAATTTCGCTTTTATGGCGGTAGGCAAATGGTCCAATTTGTGTCAGCACTTTTTCGGTGCCATACACGCTGCCGTTGGTAGATTGGATGTAGTGCTGATTGGTTTTTGGGGTGCCCAATTGGGCAGTAACAATGTGTTGCTTGGCATTGGGTATTACCCGCTCCACATTGTTCATTAGCTTGTTTATTATTTTTTGTTTGAACAAAGTATATGCCTCGCTGTGGTAATCGCCTTCGTTATTAAAGGCATCAAAAGTTTTGTAATCTACAAAAGTTACTACCTCAAACGAATGATGCCTACCATCGAAGCTGGTAGGGTCTTTGAGCGTGGTGCAACTGATAAACACTGCCGCAAAATCTTCGCCTTCGTCCACTTTGCCGTGTAGGGTTTGGGCATACACTTCATCCATATTATGGTTGCGCAAATACCAGATGTTGCCAGAGTCCACACCATATTTAGTTACATCCAGGTGGAGGGTTAAAAACAGAATTAGGGACGAAACAGAATACTTGGTGTTGGCAAGTTTTTTCTGAATGCTATTGCTGAGATGTTGCTTGCCTATCAACTTTAAATAAGTGGTGGACGGGTCGGCATTGGACAATATATTTTTTGCATAAAGGCTTTCGCCCGAGGCAAGCTCCACTCCTACCGCCTTTTTGTTTTGAATCAATATTTTTTGTACGGGGCTGCACAATCGCACCTCGCCATTGTGCTTGCGAATGGCGCGGGTCATAGCTTTGGCGATGGCAGCACCGCCACCCATGGGGTAATATCCACCTTTGAGATAGTGAAACATCAACATGCAATGCAGGGCAAAACTTGCCTTGGTAGGTGGGAGCCCGTGGTCGCCACATTGAATGTTCAACACCGCCTTTAGCAATGGGTCGCTGATGTGTTTGTCAATAATTTTTTTCAAACTGAACAAACCGTTTTTGCCCATTTCTTTTGTGCGAAAAGGTACGGTGAGGTGCGCCCAAAAGCCCTTTGTTTTGGGCACCATCAAAATTTGATTGCTGACCTTTTCAACCAGTTCCAGATAATTTTTCAGCCCTTCTTTTTCGTGCGGAAAACGGGCAGCTAATGTTTGATACAAACTTTGGACATCAGCCGGCATATCTATTATTTCATTACCAATGTGGCAATGCTCGTAGCCGTTTTTATTCATTTTGAAAAACACCAAATCGTTGGCAATGCCTAATGATTTGAACAGCATATTGGTAGAATCGCCCTCGCCCATCAAACCTACATAGTGCACACCTGGGCTGAAGCGGTGACCATCGAGATGAAAACTATGGCACCAGCCGCCTGGCACATCGTGTTGCTCTAGCACCAACACTTTTTGCCCTGCTTTTGCCAAACAAATTGCGGCTGTTAAGCCACCTACACCCGAGCCAATAATGATAGTGTCAAACTGTTGCATACGAACCGCAAAATAGATTTTTGGTTTGGATGTGGCGGCAATGGGTAAAAAAATATCTTACACTTGCTGTCTTCGACAAGATGCCAATAACAACAGCCAATTTTAACCACAAAGTAAACGAAGGGTTGCACAAAGAAACACAAAGATAAAAGCACGCAAAAATGAAGAGAACGCAAAGGCAGGTAAATTAGAAGGGTTACTTTTTGAAGTTAAACGTATTTTGGAAGCCATTTTAAATGATGAAAAAACTGTTGCTGATAAATGTTTTGTTTTTGTTGACGCAAACAGTGTTTGCGAATGAAATTTATGATTCACTTTATTTGAAAGAGAGAGATTTTGCGCCCCGAGTAGCAGTACTGAAAAAACAGTTTGGCAAAAATAAAATCATTCCAAAGGAATTGGAGTTGGAGTGCCTTGCTGCGCTCTCTTATTATCCTGAATTATTGAATGAGTATGTAGCGTTTAGATGGGATAACAGTATTTCTTCCACGATGAAAATGGTGCCTACATACACCTCGTTTCTTTTCCATAAAAAGCTGAAGTACGTGGTGTATATAAACAAAAGTGCCGCCACCACGAACCTAAACATCAATGAACTTTCATTTAATGCAAAAGTTGGCTGGCTGGGGCACGAACTAGGGCATGTGTTGCAGTGTGTAGAAAAATCGCGCTTGGGTGTTTTGTGGATGGGCATTTGTCATATCTCTAATAAATTTATTGCAAAATCTGAGCGCGAAACGGATATAATTACCATTCAACACAATTTGGGTTACGCGTTATATGAAGGCATGCACTACACGCTGAACAACAAAAAAGTGAATGAAGCATACATTGCAGGCTTGAAGAAAAACTATCTGAGCTTGGAAGAGATTTTGATATTTATAAACAAAACAGAACAAAGGAAACCCTGATTGCATCGTAGTGTGTTATGATTTTTTTTCCACTTTAATAAAGATTTTGCCTTTACATTCGCCACGCTTTGAAAAACATTCTAGCTTTCTTGTTGGCATTTACCATCGGTTCGCAGCATTGCGTGCAGTTGGGTTTGTTTGCGTGGTATAACATCAATAAGCAAGCAATCACCGAACAACTTTGTGTAAATAAAGACAAGCCCGAGTTGCATTGTGATGGCAAATGTTATCTCAGCAAACAACTTAAAAAAACCGAAGAGGGAGAAAAGCGCACGGCTTCAAATATTTTAAAGGAAAAACAAGAGTACGTTCAAAAAGAATACTCATTGAATCTAATTAAACCTTTTATTGCGCATTCAATTTTTGATATTCCTACATACAATTTTTATATTCCAAGCAGTCCTGTGTTGGAAGAAGTTTCGCCACCGGGCTAGTTGTTTTCAGTTTCTTACCGTCCTATCTATTTAAAGAAAGCATACAGGCATTCTTTAATTCTATTATTTATAAACTGAAAACAATATTAAAATGAAAACAAACTTTTTATCCATAGCTGCATTTGCAGTAATCCTTTTAACTGTAACTATTTTATCATGCAAAAAAGAAAGCATGAAAGGAAATGGAAGTGTGGAATTTGAATTAGAGCACACTTGGGCATCCACTGCATTTGCCTTGAATACTGATTACGTTACCAGCGAAACTCAAACTGTGAAACTTTCAAAGTTTAAATATTTGGCAAGCAACTTTCGGTTGGTGAAAGCTGACGGCAGTGAACATGCAGTGCCGGAAAGCTACTTTTTGGTGGATGCATCTGTTCCAACTTCAACTAAAATTATACTTAAAGAAATTCCTTCTGCCGATTATACATCTCTGAAATATGTGGTAGGGGTAGATAGCGCAAGAAATACCGCAGGTGCACAAACTGGCGCATTGGCAACAACAAATGATTTGTATTGGAGTTGGAACACTGGCTACATATTTATGAAAGCGGAAGGTACAAGTCCGCAGAATGCTTCAGGATTTTCATACCACATTGGCGGTTTTGGGGGAGCAAATGCTGCACAAAGGGAAATTACTATCAACTTTGGCGGTGAAAAATTGAACGTAAGAGATGGAAAAGAAGTAACTGTTCACGCAAAAGCAGATGTGAAAAAACTTTTCAATGGCTTTGATGTATCCACCACCAGCATGATGCACATGCCGGGTGCAAAGGCGCTGCAACTAGCAAATAACTATGCGCAAATGTTTTCATTTGAACATCTACACCAATAATAGATTTTAAAAGATTTTCAGGAGTTGTGTTTCACAACTCCTGAAATTACTTTTAAAGTGAAATATGCGTGTTCTCTTTTTCATTGCTGGATTATTTTCAATAATGCTTGTTTCCTGTTTTAAAGACAATGAAATACAGCAACCTATTGAATTTAAAAAACCTTCAAATTTTCCTGAGCCTCATTACAGTTTTCAAAAAAACGAACTAACACAAAAGGGATTTCTTTTAGGGAGAAAGCTCTTTTACGACCCGATACTTTCTAAGGATAGTAGTATTTCGTGCGGTTCTTGCCATCAGCAATTTGCGGCTTTTGCCCACAGCGGACACAAGACAAGCCATGGCATTAACGGATTGTTTGGCACGCGCAATTCACCGGGAATCTTTAATAATGCATGGAACAAAAGTTTTATGTGGGACGGTGGTGTAAATCACATTGAAGTAATGCCTACTGCACCCATCACCAATCCTGTAGAGATGGATGAAACCATGCTGGATGTTGTGATGAAACTTAACCGTTCTAAAGAATACCAAACGAATTTTAAAGAAGTATTTGGCAAAGATGTAATTGATGACCAACAACTGTTGAGAGCGTTTGCGCAGTTTATGGGGGCAATAGTTTCAGCAAACAGTAAATATGATAAATACGCAAGAGGCGAAAGTGGTGGTAAACTAAATGAGGATGAAACAGCCGGATTAAAATTATATCAACAAAAATGTGCCACCTGCCATAGCACCGATTTGTTTACCGACTACAGTTTTAAAAACAACGGGCTCGACCAAACATTTGAAAAAGACAATGGTAGGGCGCACATCACACAGTTGCCAGAAGATGAAGGCAAGTTTCGAGTTCCCACATTACGCAATGTGGAAGTTACAGCACCTTACATGCACGATGGCAGGTTTTGGACATTAGAAGAAGTTGTGCAGCATTACACAAAGGGCGTGCAAAAATCACCAACACTTGACCCGTTATTAATTCAACCAAACGATAAATTAGGCATACCACTAACAGAGAAAGAACAGCAACAACTAGTTCTCTTTTTAAAGACATTAACCGACCATGAATTCTTAAACGATAAAAGATTCAGTGAATGAAATATGTATTGATAATAATAAGTGTGTTTCTCGTACAGATAAGTTCCATTGCCTGTGATGTATGTGGTTGCAGTATGAGCAGTTCGGCTGCCATTTTGCCTCAAATTAATAATAGCATTGTAGGGATTCGTTACAGCCGTTCATCATTCAAATCATCGCATCCAACTAACTTGGGTAATGAGTTTGCGGGTGTTTCGACCAGCGACAATTTCAACACCATTGAAGCCATTGGAAGATATAATGCTACGGAGCGTTTTCATATTACAGCCATTGTTCCTTTCAATTATATCACCCAAAAATCTTCGCGAGGCAATGTGCAGAATTTGGGCATTGGTGATATAATGCTGATGGGGCAATTTCTTGCTGTAAATCCAAAACTATGCAATGGCAAAAGAGCGCAGCATCAGTTTCGTGCGGGCTTGGGTTTGAAATTGCCTACTGGAAGTTTTAATAAGAAAATGAATGAATCTATTTTGCATTCTAACTTGCAAAACGGCACTGGTAGTTTGGATATTCTACTCTCTGGAATTTATACGCTTCGCATTGACAATTGGGGTTTGAACACAGAACTTGCCTATCGCATCAACACAACTAATCAAAATAAATTGCGCTTTGGCAATCGTGTGGCTACAAAGCTCACAGCATTCTATTGGTGGAAGCTGAATGAGGATATTAGTTTATTGCCAACGCTGGGCATGGGTGCAGAACAAATGATGGGAAATAAAGATGGGAAACACATTGTGCCTTACACAGGCGGCTGGGGCGTGAATGCTGTTGCTGGTTTTGATGTGGTTATGAAAAAATTTGTACTGAGCTTTAGCGCACAACCACCTGTTGTTCAACATTGGAGTGATGGTAATGTAAAGCGCACAATATATCTTGAAACGGGTTTGTTCTACAACTTTTAAGTCGTGCGGATTGCGCGCATTTCTTTCTAATTTACAAATTTTAGTAATCGTTTGAAACACTAATAAAACAGGGTAATTCAAGCACTTTCACTATTCATTTTCCTTACAATTCTAGGGTAGTTTAAACCACAAAACTACTGCGGCATCATAAGCGCATATTCTTCACCAAACAATAAGGAGAAACAGTTTATGAAAAAGATGTTTACATTATTTGTGGCAATAGCAATCACGGGCATTTCATTCGCCCAACAATTTAATTCGCTGTTGAATTTTCGTTTGCCAAACAATGATTTATTCATCCTGCACATTGACGGACAAAATGTAACTGGTATTACAGAGCAGGCAACTAACCAACGTGTTCGCCCGGGCAGACATCAAGTAAGTATCTCGGTACCGGTATATAATCACATCGGCAGCCGCAGAATGCAAACCATTTTTAATGGTTGGGTGAACATTGCACCAGGCAGAGTGGTTTATGCAAGCTTAGACAGGTTCAATAACTTTTTTGTGGAACAGACTTTTGCTTTGCAACGTAGGCACGGTAGATGGAATCACACCCATAATAATACCAACAACAACAATTGGAATGACTGTGAGGTGTATGATAATTATGATGACTACAACCACCCAAACAATCAACACAACCCGCCTGTGGTAGTGCAGCCTCAACAACAAATTATTGATGCGGTTACCTTTCAACAATTGAAAGAAACCATCAACAGAACCTCATTTGAAAGCACTAAACAAAGCGTATTGAATCAGGCTATGGGTAACTTTTGGTTCACCACACATCAAGTGAAAGAAGTGATTGGTTTGTTCAGCTTTGAGAGCACCAAATTAGATGTATCTAAAAGAATGTATGACCGCACAGTGGATAAACAAAACTACTTTACTGTTAGCCAAACTTTCAGTTTCAGTTCAAGCGTTGAGGACTTAA
>CAZKHZ010000191.1:0-6781 GCA_964552715.1 uncultured Chitinophagaceae bacterium
AAGTTATAGAGGGTTGACACGAATGTGTTTTGCCATTTTAAGACATCAGGAGGTAACCTGTGAATATGGAAAGGTGTTTTGGATATTATAGATGTCTTACATTAAGTTTTAATGCAATTTCGCAAACATGCGAACATGTTTTGAAGGAGGTTGCCTCCCTACTTCAAGCAAACCATTCAGCAAAGGCTGCAACTTTACTTTATTTGTTTCACCAAGCCACTACCGAAAAACGGAATAATTAATCCTGACTTCGTGCAGTTATGAGTTATCAAACATACATTGAACGCAATCAAGAAGTAATGCTTGGCAAGCCCATTATAAAGGGTACGCGAATCACAGTTGAAATTGTTATGCGTAAACTTGCAGGTGGACACACAATTCAGCAATTGCTACAGGCATATCCTCAACTAAATGAGGAGCAGATTAAAGCGGTATTTGAATACGTTGCCGATGTTATTGCCAATGATGAACTCTTGGAGGCGGCATGATAATAGCGGATGAAAATTTAGAAAAGTTTTGGGTTGAATTACTTCGAGGCAAGGGCTATGAAGTTCTTTGGATTGCAGAGGAATTTAGGGGCGTGTCAGACAGATTTATAGTTGACTTGGTAAGAAATATTCTGCGCTGCTGATTACAGAGGATAAAGATTTTGGTGAATTGGTTTTTGCTCACAACATCAAAAACATATCTGTAATATTTTTGCGCTACGAACAGCCAAAGTATGAGCAGATAAGTGATAAGTTATTGAAAACAATTTCGGAGAATGAGCAAAATGCCTCACACTTTTTCATTACAATTTCTCCTCAAAATATCAGAATCAGAAAATTTTAATTTCAGGTTTTTAGTTCTATTAAATATACACTGTTTCAATATCTCCCAACCATTCATCAATCATTCCAACTCACCTTAGTTTCCCTTTTGGTAAATAATATTGGCTATCCAAAAACTAATTACAGTACACGTACAATCCTTTCTTCCATTTATTACAAAGATTATTATTGCTTTGTCATCAGTGTTAATCTAAAGTTATTGCAATGTCAGTAGAGTTATATTATGGTGTTAGATTCAGGCAGCGCAGTCCGCTGATTCGCAGAAGGTATTTTGCTTTTAGAGTTGAAGGCACGCTTGAGGCGCGGTTTGTTTACCGAGTTGCTACTGATGATGTTAATTTTTCATTTGGTAGAACAACAACTTTAACACCTGGTGAAGCAAGAGAGTCGGAGGCAGACGCTGCGTTAAGTGCCGACATTTACAGTGCATGTGAAGATTCTGTAACCATTTCTATTGAAGAAAAGCTGGGCACTTTGTATGATTTTATGACGGGAGGTAGCGATAAAACTGCCGACCAAGTAATTGCAGAGATTACAAATATCAATATAACTTGGAGGGGAGCCAGAGGAGGACAATGGGAAAATTACACTGTTACCGCAGCAATAGCACCTTTTGCTGCCTTTGTAAACGATGCTACATTCTTGACAATTTCTGTGGCGGCACGATTTGAGCGAACGCCATTTCAGTTTAGCGATTCAAGACAAATTTTACTTACAGGCACAGTAACATTTGCTGTGCCTGTAAGCGCAACACCCGAAGGCGTAGTAAGAGTGGGACAAATTTTTTTCCGAACAGGTGCAAGGGCATTTAACCTTACACTTAGAGTCGGCTCGTGGATTTCTAGAACTTTTGCTGCCGCAGGAGGCACTGGAAATGGTTTGCTTGTTGGTGGCGCAGTTGTAGGTGGCGCAGTTGTAGGCAGCGCAATTGCTACAGGATTTACAATGTGGTTGATTGACCGTGCGCAGCGCGTGGGGCTTGCCCGTGGCTATACCAACCAAATGGCAGCCGGTTTTGTGCGATATTTATTTGACAGAGATGATATTTTTAGAAACATGATTGAAAGAAGGGGCGACTCCTACAGCGCAAGGGTAAGAGGCGCCAATATGGCATATAACGACACGCGCGACACCAATGAGGAGATGGTAAAAAACATTTGGAAATTAAGGCTTTTCCCAGAGCTGGGTGGAAATGTAAGTGACGGTCATATGCGCTCAAACATGGGTGTTGCACTCGACCGCATGACCATAATTTTGGAAGCTAGCGGTGAAGGTTATCACGCTTAAGAATGACAAACCGAAAGGTCATAAATCATGCTGTCTCTTCTAATAAGTAGAAAATTAGTTCGTCTAGTTTATTACTATCACTAGTCTTCGGATGAAGGCAGCGCGGTCATCAGCACCTTGTCAATCCTGATTCCGTCCATATCCATTATTTCAAAACAGAAATTTTCGTGCATCACCGTGTCTGAGGTATTAGGCATGGCTTCAAGTTTGTGCAGCATAAAACCCGATATGGTGGTGTAATTAGAAATATCGTCTTCAATAACTTCTTTCTGAAAATATTGATTCATTTCAAAAATCAGTGTTTTGCCATCTAGCAGATAGCTACCATGCTCGCGCTTGATGATGTTGAGTTCATCCGATTCGTCCAAATCGGGCAAGTCGCCCACAATGGCTTCAGTCAGGTCGTGCAATGTGATAATACCTTTGGTAGAGCCAAATTCATCTGCCACAATTCCAATGTATTGCTTCTTGCTTTTAAACAAATTCAGAATGCGAAACGCAGGAGCGTTTTGTGCAACAAAAATAGGTTGCTTGATAATCTTGTGGAGGTTGAAATTGGGCAGTTTGTAATACCCTAAAAACGCTCTCACCGTCAGCACCCCAACCACCTTATCAATATTGGCATCACACACCAAAAACTTAGAGTGCGCGCTTTCTTTTATTTGCTGAAAAATAACTTCTGTTGGGTCATTAATATCTATCCATTCTAGCTCGCTGCTGTGCGTCATCAGCGATTTTGCAGTTTGGTCGTTGAAAGAAAAAAGATTGTGGTGCACCTCACTTTCTTCCTTTTCTAAAACACCTTGTTTTCTTGCATTAATCAACATAAAACGAAGCTCATCTTCGCTCACTTTTTCGCTTTCGTTTTCTTTTATACCCAACAGTTTTAAAATCAGCGATGTAGAAACCGAAAGCAGTTTTACAAAAGGGTAAGTAATGATGGTAAAATACTTAATCACCGGCACGGCAAAAAGCGCAATGCGCTCTGAATTATTCATGGCAATTGTTTTGGGCACAAGCTCGCCAATCACGATAGAGAAATAAGTGATGCTGCCAATAACTGTAAATAGTGCAATGATATGATGATAGGCAACAAGATAGGGAACGGGAGCAAGCACGCGCTCTAAATCATCGGTGAGTGTTGCACCACCATAAGCCCCCGACACGATGCCAATTAGCGTGATGCCTACTTGCACTGACGAAAGAAAATTTTCGGGATTATCCAGCAATTGAAGCACAATTTTTGCGCGGCTGCTGCCTTGCGCAGCAAGGTGTTCTATGCGGCTGCGCTTAACTGATACCAGCGCTATTTCTGAAAGCGCAAAAAAACCATTGAGTAGGGTGAGGATAAAAATTACCAGTATTTCCATTGGCGCAAAGTTATTAAGTTAATTGCTTTGGTAGGATAGGGGTTTGGAACTAAACAATAAAATAAGTGGCAAAAGTGTTATGCGATTTGTTCAACAACCTGGTATTTGCCAAAAAAACGCAAAAGCAAAGTGTACCAAAACTTAATGCTTGTGAATGGGTTACAAATGCTCACAAAAATTAAAAAACATTAAAATGAAAAGTGTAAAACAAATCATTGCAGTATTGTTCTGCTCAGTTGTAGTTTCGGCAAGCGCACAAACCACAGATGTGGTAGATGTTGCCATTGGTTCAAAAGACCATACCACTTTAGTAGCTGCCGTTAAAGCAGCAGGATTGGTAGAAACCTTGAAAGGTAAAGGTCCATTTACCGTATTTGCGCCAACCAATGCAGCCTTCGACAAATTGCCAAAAGGAACTTTGGAAACACTTTTGAAGCCAGAAAGCAAATCTGCCCTTGCAGGTATTCTTACCTACCACGTGGTAGCAGGAAATGTAAGTGCAGCAACTTTGACTGGTTTGATAAAAAAAGGAAAAGGAACTGCTGTAGTAAAAACAGTGAATGGTCAAGAATTGAAAGCTTCAGTTAAAGGTGGCAAAGTAATTCTTGAAGATGCAAATGGTGGCAAAGCAACAGTAGTAGCTGCTGACCTAAAAGCAAGCAATGGTGTAGTGCATGTAACAGATGCAGTATCGTTGCCTAAATAAGTTTTTCGCAATCTTTGTTTTTAAGGGATTGTTCGGTTTCGAGCAATCCCTTTTCTTATTATCCAATTTTGCAGATAAAAAAAGTGGTTTGTGTTTGCACAAACCACTTCTGAAACAGGATAATAAATAGAAGCGATAAATTTTACCTCACCACAAATCTCTTAAAACCTTCTTTTTCTGATTCAGAGGTAAGTCTTACGAAGTAGATGCCAGCTTTAAAATCGCGGGTGTCTATGGTAAGTTTGTTTTGCTCGGCAGACATTTTCCCTTTCCAAACTTGTTGACCCAAGATGTTTTCAATCAAAATTTGTGATGGAGATTGATTGGAAGCAACTAATAGTCAGTAATGATTCCCTAACCTTTAATGAGCTATTATATCACACAAAGATTTGGCAGAATAATTTATTCTTAGCTAGGAATTACCCTTTTCTATATTCGTTTAAAATACAAACAAATTGAAGTACATCATCATTCTATTATTTGCTGCTTTCACATTTTTATCATCAGGTAATTTAAACGCTGTAGGTTCATTTAATGTGTTTCAAAATGCTGCTAAAACACAAACAACACCCAAGCCTGCTGATGCAAAAGCAGCAAAAAAACCTGCCGATGCACGCACCAAAACTGGTGACAAAATTGACCACAGCACCAAGGGTCCCAAGGGCGAAACTGTTTACAGCGGACCCAAAGGCGGTAAATATTATCTGGGCAAAAACGATGCTAAGATTTACCTGAAAAAGGAATAAACAGCTCCCTCATAAGCAATCTGTTCTTGGTATGCAGCAGCCATATTGGCATCGCTGTTGTGGATGCTATGTGTGTAAATGGAATTAGCCGAAATTAATGCCGATAATATTGTGCGTATTAAACCACAAATGCACTCGCCTGTCTTTCACCAACATTTAAAAAACAACAATATGAAAAAGGTAATCTTAATGATGTTGGTGGCATTTACAAGCACCATGATGCACGCGCAAGACAACGCTGCGGCACCAGTAAAAACTAAAGAGGCAAAAATGACTGCCGAGCAACGCGCTCAAAAAGTAGTGGACAAATTGAATGCTATTGTGGGGCTTAGTGCCGACCAGCAGCAAAAAGTGCGCACCCTTGCCTTAGATAGAGTTGCAAAGATGAAAGCCGTGAGAGCAAAGTATAAAGGCAGCGAAGACAAGGAAGCTGCCAAGCAAGAAATGAAACCCCTGCGTCAGGAATTTAAGCAGCAAATTAAAGCATTGCTTACACCCGAACAGATGGCTAAACTTAAAGCGCACCACAAAGCAAACCGCGCAAATAAAGGGCAAGGAAAATCTAAAAAAGGCATGCAAGCCGAACCCGCAGGCAGCGAAGATAATGCCATACCGGATGTTGAATAATAAACCTTATTCAATCTATTTATAACAGAAAAGGCTGCTCGGTTGAGCGGCTTTTTTTGTGTTTGGAGGTGTAGAGTCAACTAGGGGTTACTGCTATGAAGGGAAAATTTTGGAGATCTGCCCACTGGAAAGCATAGTGTGTGTCCGAGAGAAATTGCCCCATCCATCCTACTACCGCTTTTGTTTTTTGTAAAAATTAAGCTGGCAGTATTGTATTCCTAAATACTTCTACCAGCAAATTGTCTCACAGACCTGTTGGGATGATGCCGAAGTTCCGCGATATACCTCCCAACTCTGGGAGGATTATGACGGGATTCCGTGATTTTTTCGACAAGTTAAATTGCAGGAAACTGTGAAATTTTGGGATGTGGAACGCGTGACACACGCGCAGAAGCAGCATGTAGAATACTAATAGATCAAGCCGCAAGGTTGGCATCTACCCTTAGTGTAAAACCTAAATCTGTCATTACAGATTCACAGTCTTCCCAAGAAAGACCAAACTCTTTTACATCTGCTGCGGCAACTTTACCCAATGCTTGCATCAGCTTTTTGGTATCGTTGGTTTCCAAACCTCCATTCATAATAGATTGCTCTGCCCAATCTACCAATTGGGAAAGGCTTATCTTATGGTTTAGATATTTTAAAAGGTGTTCGGCAACTATTTGTTTGGTTATCATTTTGCTACTTTTTTATGTCCCTTATCTATTGGATACTTTTCGTGTATCTCGGTTAATTCATTTTGTGTGTTATATATTTCTTGTACAAAAGTATTTGTAGTTTCTTCTGAGTTTACTGTTTTTATATATCTCGCAAATCCTCCCATCTTGCCTTTTACATCAAACCAATACTTTCTTTCACCATCAGGCAAATCCTCCCAGTTGTTATACTCATTTTCATTTTGTGTGCGCTTGCCAGCATTCATTTTGCGAATATAAGAATTACAATAGTTATGAAGTGAGACAGTTAGTTAGGCAAGCGCGCAGTAGAATGAGTAACCAAGAAGAGAGTTTTAATTATATTCGCACCACATCAATTTAATAAATGAAAAAGGCGATATTATTTCAACAGGCAATAGATAACATCAGTCGCTTGCCTGAACAACAGCTTAAAGAAATAAATGATTTTGCCGAGTTTCTGCTTTCTCGCATCCATCAAGAGATATTGAGCGAAGAAGTAAGCAATACAAACTTAGCTTCCAACTCTTATAAATTTTTA
>CAZKHZ010000192.1:0-1212 GCA_964552715.1 uncultured Chitinophagaceae bacterium
AGGAACAATTGGCGCTACTGGCTTAACAGGTACCACAGGCACAACTGGTATCACTGGACCAACAGGAACTGCTGCGGGTGATGCAGGTGGCGATTTGCGCGGCACTTATCCTAATCCGATTGTGGATGGAATATTGGGCGATAGCATTGTGGGTCCTGCATTAACAAATGCTGTACTTAGATACAACGGCACTAGATGGGTGATGGATACCGCATCTCAGTTTTGGAGACTTACTGGAAACGCAGCTATTAACGCAACTTCAAATTATATTGGAACTACTGATAACTTGCCACTTTCGGTAAGAACAAATGGCACCGAAGCATTCAGAGTAACTACTAAAGGTGAAATTGTGGTGGGAGACCTTTTTGCTACCACAGGCTTAAATGCAGGTTACGGTTATAACAATACTAAAGTGCAAATTAATATGACCACCAAAACTGCTGGCGGTGGTGGCGGTCCCGGTGACGCATTATTACTAAGACATTCTTCAAATACTGCTTCAGACCACGCTAGGCTTATTTTCTACAAAACAAGAGGTACTTTTGTTGATGCCGCTGCTAACCCAATAACTAACAATGCCTTTATAGGCGGGGTGTATTTTAGAGGTTACAATGGTGCCAATGCAGGTACGCTTACCAACCTCAATGGTAATGGGGCTTCTATGTACGCTGTGGTTGAAACGCCAACTGCTGGTAATGGTTTTGTTCCCTCAAGGCTTGTTTTTGCCACTTCTGGCGGAGGCAGTGCAAATGCTGATGATAGATTGTATATTTCAAGATTTGGTGAAGTTACCACCGGACCAACTTACCCCGTTCCAGGAACTGCTGAACAGTTTAATGTGGAAGGCAATGCTGTAATTGATTTTAATACACAAAATAGCGGTAACCTTACCACAGGAGCTTTGAGATTTGGATTTGGTGGCAACACAGGTATTTCTTCAAATAGACTTATAGCTGGAATAAACCAATTCGGTTTAGATTTTTATGCTGGTAGCAACAAACGCGTTTCTATTACACAATTAGGTAGGGTAGGTGTTGGTGTAGTTGAGCCAAATATATCCTTCAAAATGCAAATTGAGGCAACAACGGATAATGGATTATTGGTAACTAACACTGGTGCTGCTGGTATATGGGTTAGAAACAATGGTGTAAACCTTACAAACACTACAAATAGTTACACGGGCACCAGAGGTGTTATTGGCAATGCGATTGG
>CAZKHZ010000192.1:1312-6681 GCA_964552715.1 uncultured Chitinophagaceae bacterium
TTGCAAGATTTTGGCGAAGGCGAATTGATAAACGGTAAAGCGCATATCAATATTGACCCCGTGCTTACAAAAAATATTTTGGTAGATGCCAAACATCCTTTAAGGGTATTTGTAACCTTAAAAGGCGATTGCAACGGAGTGTATGTTACCAACGAAACCGCTACCGGCTTTGATGTGGTGGAGCTGAAAGGCGGCAACACCAACACTAAGTTCTCGTGGTTCTTATCTGCCAACAGGGCTGATGAGATGTTGGGCACCACCAAATCGCATTATCAGGACAAACGATTCCCGATTACTGAGTTGCCTGATTTTGCTGCAGAGCAAAACAAAAAAAGCATCAAAGCAGAGGAAGATTTGAAAGCCAAAAATCAGGCAGCGCAAAACAAAATGGCAGATGAAGAATCGCGCAAGCGCGATGAATTCCGCAGAAAGACTAAAGAATTCAACGAGCAAATTCAGCGCGAAAAGAACGAGCCGGACAGTAAGCCTTATTAGTAGTTCATTTATCTTGATGCAGCTACAAGAAGTTGGCGATTTCCCTGCCTGCCACCACAAAACTTGGTACGAAGCACAAAAATTTATTTAACAACTGAACCGCCAATTTCTTGTAGGTGCTGTGTGCAGCATACCATTCTTTCTGTCCGATGCAATTCTGTGTCATTGTCAAGCAGTTACTTTTTTTCTTCGGTCACTACCTTGTTTTTACTTGTTCGTCACTAATTGCCTTGTCAATTGCGGCTTTCAATTCAAGAAGTTCTGTCTCGTTAAAACGGCTTGTTGTTTTCCATTGGTCGCCTTTCTTGTATTCCTTTTCTATTTTAAAGTTCTTTGCAATGATCTCTCCGTTTTTCCCTTGTCTTTTATTTTCCCAAACTGTCACCTTTACAGCACCAACTTGATAAATCGCTTTGGGTTTTTGTATATCTGGTTTGTTCTGATGTGTCTGCCGCCCTTTTTTTTAACTTTAGTCGGTTAGTAGTGATTTTTATATCCTAATTTTTCCACAAGTGGAAAAGTCAAATTACTATTGATTATCAAACATTCACAACATAAAATTTTGGCAGCAGTTTAATCTTATGTACTAATACACGAGAAAACATTTCAAACTCAATACGTTCTGTTGAGTAAACACCTTCTACCCAAATTCAAAACAATATCTTCGCCCAACGTATGCGTTTAGTTCTACTTCCACTGTTTATTCTTTTCTGTTTTAGTGCAGTTGCTGCCGATGATATGTTGTTTGATGTGATGCTATATGGCAAAAAGATAGGCAATATGACTATTTCAAAATCTATTCGGGGCGATACAGTTCATTACGTCTTACAAGGTCGCTCGAAGGCAAAGATTTTGTGGATAGAGTACGAAGATATTTCGCACTATGAGGCTAAGTACAAAGGCAATAAAATGCTTTACTGCAAATACAAAGAAGACATGAATGGCAAGCTGAAATATTTTACCGAAATTATTTATAACGGGGTTGATTACATTGCCACAACTAAATCTGTAACAAAAAAGATTTTTCCCGAAGCCTATCCTTCTCTTCTATCACTTTATTATAAAGAGCCTGTTGGTGTTCAAAAGATATTTGTTGAAGCACAAATGATAAATGCGCCATTGGAATTAAAGAACCCTGGGCATTATGTTTTTAAAAACAACGAAGGGCACAACAACGAATATATTTATCGTAACGGAGTTTTAGAGGAGTTGGTTTTTGAAACAACGCTTGCTACTGTGCGCATGAAAAGAGCCAAATAGTCTTATCAGGTTTTACCAAACCAACTTCATCAATAAAGCATAATGGTCAGATAAATCTTCGTGGTTTTTGTGGTAACGCTCTTTGTAAATTTTCACTGATCTCTCAACATACTTTGGTTCTATACCATTTCCTCTATATAGGATATGATCAACGGTATTGCGCTTGTTTGGATTTCGGTTTTTGTAAAGGTCATTTAATTTGTGGTCGGAAGTAAATTGTTGTTCTCCGCAAAAAGACCCGCTTACACATTCAAAATCATTAAGAAGTTTGGGATATAAAATAGTGTCAGTAAAATGCACATTAAAATCTCCGCAGGAAATTTGCGGTACTCCATCTTTTCTAAATTGTTTCATCAGTGCAGCGGCTTGTTCAATCTGTTTCATTTTAAGTTCCTTTCCTCCCCCCGCCTGCATGTGTGTGCCTGAAATCTGATAGGTTCTTTTTCCATCATTCACCTCCACAAGAATTACGCCCTTGCGAGCCCGACAATCAGGCGTTCCTTCACAATCATTGTATTTTATCTTCTCTAAAAACTTAAATGGATAGCGGCTCATAATCAATACTCCACTTCCTTTCTTGTACCCTTTCGGGCGCAAATTGCCCGGTCCAATCATATAAGGCATTTCATCTTTCAAACCCTTGGTAAGTAGGTGCCTTGCCTTAGCATCAAACATCTCCTGAAAGATAACTACGTCAATACTATCGGCAAGAATATATTTGGGAATTAAGCGGGCGCGCTTCACAGGATAATGCCGCAAATGCGGAAAGATGCGCGGCAGCATTTTTACATTGTAGCTAAGTATGCGCAGCGTATCAGATTTCGCTATTGCTTGTGCTGTTGGCTGTGTAGCGTTTGAAAAAAGAAAAAGAGATGAAGCCGAAAACAGCAGAAGCAATTTTATATTCATGCCTTGAAAATACGATTCTAATCTGGTTTGGTAAACGATACCCCCGTCTTCTACCTACTATCATTGTTCTACATCCTCTTTTGAACATGTTGAAGAGCAAAGTTCACAGGCAAAGTTATAGTGGGGTGGTTCTTTCAACATAATGTTATGCAATTCACCTGTCAGGAGTGATTGTTATTTGCAAAGGGATTTGAGAGCGAATGCATTGCCATGTAATGCACAATTGCCGCAAGTGGGATGAACCAAATAACCCTTGCTTCAAGTCTTCCGAAAACACCACCATTGAAATAACCCATAGTAATTGCGTTAAGTATAACTCCTGAAAACAGTATTAAAACAACTACACTCAACACATTCGAAGAATGAAACGAATAAGTTTGAACCAGATAAATTAAAGAAGCAAAAATTACAATTGTAAAAAGTAAATCGAAATGATTGAGAGAAAAACCCGATTGATATTGTCTTGCATTTGAAAAACTACTTAAATCCTTATCCATAAAATTACTAATAGCAACATACGGGCTTGAATCTTTTGTTTCTGAGGAAATCTTTTCGTATTGAAAATTACATAACTGCTTTACTGAATTGTATAGAGAAACGATAATGTACTTTTTTAAATATTTGGGTGATTTAAAAAAATCCTTTAAAATATCTGAATATTCATCGCTGCGGCTAAACATATTGTTTCCGTCTTTATACAATGGGCTGTTTTGGTAATCCCAAAGAAAGAAAATGGCGTCTTGTGGGATATTGTTTATGTGGTTGCAGAGAGGATAATATTTTCTGTCACATTGCTGATTAAGAAACTGTTTTAAAAGTCCATCATCAAGTAATTTTGCAATCATGAAAACATTTCCACCTTTTGAAAGGCTAACCCTCCCGCAATCTTTATAAACACTCATCACAAGCATTCCAGTAGCAAAAACAAAGGCAAGCACAATAAGCCCAATCTTTGAAAATTTAATCAGTTCACCTTTTTTAGAGTTTAATATCTTTAAAGAAATTAGTAACACAATTATTAACAACGTTATCACCACATTTGAGTTGTGGCAGGAAATAGAATAAGTCAGCAAAATCCATGCAATTATGTTTAAAATAAGTTTTTTTTCAAATAATATCCATATAATACAAAGCAACATTATAGGAGTAGCTATATCTGCCATCAGTTGAGAAACAACAACCGAAGCCGATGTGAAAAATGCAATGAAAGTCATCAATAAAAATCTGCTGCGGGTATTATTTATACCGCATATTTTAATTACTTTATTAAGAACAAAAACTAAAATAAAAGACTGAACTAAAACACTATTCCACAGTGATTCTTTAAATGAAAAGAATTTTAGAAAATACCCATAAAACATCGGGCGGCCTTCCAACAAGTAGTTGATGTAGCCAGCATTAATATATGCTCCTGAATCGGAGGTTACTATTGGAAATTTGTTATAAAATGCGTGACAGCAAAACAGTAAAGCAAGTATTAGTAAGAATAAAAATTTAGCAAGTAATATTTGAATAAAATTGATAATTGACGACATAATATTATGGATTTTTTGCACCTTTAACTACACACAATAATTTATATTAACGTGAACTCGGTTTGTTACTTTTCGTAAATCACAAGGCAAATAGGTTTTCAAATTTATTGACAGCACCCCAAACTTACTTTAAATTCATGCCTTGAAAATACGATTCTAATCTGGTTTGGTAAACGTCAGCAGAAATCTACAGATGAATCACCTCGCCAAAGGCTGCGGCTGTTGCCTCCATGATGGCTTCGCTCATGGTTGGATGCGGATGAATGCTTTTAATAATTTCGTGTCCGGTAGTTTCTAATTTACGCGCTACCACTACTTCGGCAATCAGTTCTGTAACGTTTGCGCCCACCATGTGTGTGCCCAACCACTCCCCATACTTAGCATCATAAATTACTTTCACAAATCCTTCTTTTGCACCTGCGGCACTTGCCTTGCCAGATGCTGAAAAAGGGAACTTGCCTACTTTGATTTCATAACCACGTGTCTTTGCTTCTTCCTCCGTCAAGCCTACGCTTGCAACTTCTGGAATGCAATAGGTACAGCTTGGTATGTTTTCGTAGTTGATTGGCTCGGGGTTTTGCCCTGCAATTTTTTCAACACAAACAATTCCTTCGGCACTTGCTACATGCGCTAATGCCTGACCCTTTACTATGTCACCAATTGCATAAACCCCTTCTACGTTGGTGCGGTAGAAATCATCGGTTACCACAATTCCTTTTTCTGTTTTTACACCACATTCTTCTAAACCCAAGCCTTCTAAATTGTTGCTGATGCCTGCGGCAGAAAGCACAATGTCAGCTTCTATTTTTTCAACAGTTCCGTCTTTTGCCTTTGCGGTTACAATGCAATTTTTTCCTGTTGAGTCCACAGATTCAACAGAGGTTGCGGTTTTAATTACTATTCCTTTTTTCTTCAATATTTTTTCTATCTCCTTGCTTACATCTGCATCTTCGCGAGGCAATACGCGATCTAAAAATTCAACTACTGTTACTTTGGTGCCCATTGTGTTGTAGAAGTAAGCAAACTCTAAGCCTATGGCGCCACTGCCCACCACTACTATAGATGCGGGTTGCTGAGGCAGCGTCATTGCTTCGCGATAGCCGATTACTTTTTTGCCGTCTTGTTTCAAGTTTGGCAGTTCGCGGCTTCTGCCTCCGGTGGCAAGTATGA
>CAZKHZ010000193.1:0-6648 GCA_964552715.1 uncultured Chitinophagaceae bacterium
ACTTCAATATGTTTTTCTTTTAGTAGATGCCCGTGTTCCACCACAAAAAATAGACTTGGAATTTGCAAACTGGATGGGCGAAAAATCTGTTCCATTTAATATTGTTTTTACTAAAGCAGACAAAGTAGGCAGCATAGAAGTGAGCAGAAACATTGAAGCTTTTAAACAGAAAATGTTGGAAGAATGGGAAGAACTACCTCCTATTTTTATCACATCGGCAGTAAAGGCAATCGGTAAAGAAGATATACTGAAATTTATAAGCGAAGGCAACAAACAATATGTTCCAGTAGAAAAGGATGTGTAGTTTTTTCAGTTCTCCAATTCAGTAATATTGGGATATAGAATGAATGAAATTCAGGTACAGTCTTGTCATTCCAACATTCCGATACTTCCATTATTCCTTTCAGCTTTTTTGGAAATATGAGTTGGTTTGGTACAGTGTAATGGATTATCAACATCCGAAAAAACCTCGCTAAAAATATTTATCTGATAATTGCGCAAAAATCAAACATCGTGAATCAACAAAATTTATTCTCTACGCCTAAGTTAATTCTCAAACGTCCACTTGCATTTTTTGATATTGAAAGCACTGGTGTTGATTTTGTGAAAGATCGTATTGTTGATTTGTGCATCATTATTGCGCATCCAGATGGGTCTGAGAAAACATTTAACTATCGCTTCAATCCTGAAATGCCGATACCGCATGAAGCAAGTATGGTGCATGGAATTTATGATGAAGATGTTATCACCTCTCCTACTTTTAAAGAAAAGGCAACTGAGCTATTTGATGTATTAAATCCTTGTGATTTAGCGGGTTTCAACAGCAATAAATTTGATGTGCCAATGTTGTTGGAAGAGTTTATTCGCGCGGGTTTATCTTTTTCGATTGACGATAGAAGTTTGGTGGACATACATAAAATTTATGTTGCCTACGAAAAGCGCACACTTGAAGCTGCTTATAAATTTTACTGCAACAAATCTTTAGAAAATGCGCACAATGCAGAGGCTGATACTCGGGCAACTTATGATGTTTTGCTTGGGCAACTTTCGCGCTATGATGATTTGCCGGGTGATGTTCATGCGCTTCATCAGTTAAGCAATGAAGATAGAATTGTAGATAGCGGAAGAAGATTTGTTTATCAAAACGGTGTGCCTGTTTTCAACTTTGGAAAGTATAAAGGAACAACGATTGAAGATGTGCTAAAGCGCGACCCTGGTTATTATAATTGGATGATGCAAGGAGATTTTGCTTTGCATACAAAACAGAAGCTGAAAGAAATAAAACAGCAACTTACTAAAGAGGCAACTAAATAGTTGCACATAAAAAAAGGAGAATGATTCGCACCATTCTCCTTTTCTGTTTTTATGCTTTACCAATTTTAGTGTTGCACAATCACCTTTCTGATTGCTTGTACACCGTCTTTAGTTTTGATTTCTACTGCATACATTCCGTTTGCTAAATCTTCTACATTCACTACTGCAAAATAGCTTTCGTTGTTTTCTATTTTACGAACAACTCTACCATTAAAATCAGACATTGTTACAGACGTAATGTTTTCCTGAACAGCAGAACTAAAGATAGTTAGCGTGTTGCTAGAAGGATTTGGAACTGTTGTGAAACTAACATCAGATTTTCTGTCCATTTCTTTAATACTTGTTGTTACCTGACAAGGTGTTAGATCCTTAATTATCTCATAAAAGCGAGGAGCAGTGTATGCCATAATGGTGTCAATATATTTTAAGGCTTTTACTTGAGTAGCATTTGGATTTAAAGTTGGATCGCCAACCGCTTGGGCACCATCGTACCAACTCCATGGTTCAAATTTCTCTCCATAAAATGGATATAGCCCTTGAACAGATTGCGTTATTACACCTGCACTATTTTTATTAGGAGGACCTGCTGGCGCAGCGGAAGCATTAAATACAGCATTGTTGCCAAGCCTTTCTACACGCGGCATAAAATCACCAGAGCCGCTCACCACAATAATCTGTGCACCGCTTCCTGTAATAACAACTGCTGTGTTATAAGGAGTGGTAGTTTCATCAACTCCTGCAAGTGCTATTGTAGGCAATTCACCAGGTTCCACCCACGAAGAATCTCCTGTAGCAGCACCTAAAGCTAATACAGCACGTGGATTAGAAGTGTAACCAACATGGTTATTTAAGTTTTGAGAACCGCCAAAACCATCAAAGTCACCAGTTAGTGCTTGATTGATATAAGGGTTGCCGTTGGAATCTAAAAATTTGAAGCCAATCAACTCACTTTGCTTATTCAAATTGGCAACTGCCATTGAAGAATAGCCGCCAGAGTTGGTTCCACCAACAAAGATTTTGCAAGGGTCTATTTTCCATGTGTTTGTTGTGCTGGCATCTTTTTTGAAATACCTTACACCAGTTTTAAAATCCTGCATAGAACGATATACGGCATTGATAATTGTTTTCTCTCTAACCTCTTTGCTGTTGTCGCCTGCTGCCCAGCCTATTCTATAGCTAATGGAAACAGCTACATAGCCTAACTTTGCAAAACGATTACACAATTCAACAACACTATTTTGTTCTTTTGTTCCCCACTGATACAAACTTAAAAAGGAACCCGCGTGCCCCAAAATAATTACAGGACGGTTCTTAGCGGTATCACCATCGGGTTCATAAACATCCATCAATAAATCTTCGGTTGATGTGAAAAGCGTGTTGTAACCAAGGTTCTCTCCAAATTTTACATTCTTGGTAACTTTAACTGTAGTAAACTGGTTACTCAAATAACGTTGAGCAAAAGTTGCTGTTGCAGAAACTACAAGTAATAGTGTAAGTAATTTTTTCATATTGTTCTGTTCTGTTTGAAATTCTAAATTAGTAATGAATTGGTAATAATCAAGAAATGATTTGGTTAAAATCAATATTAGCAATTATTCTTATTAAAACTGTTTGGGTTCTGAATCTGACTTGGGTTTTGTTTTCCATTTTTTGAATGTATCATCATTAATATTTATCAGAATGGAACCGTATAACATTCTACCTATGCCTGGACCGCCATAAGCCTGAAAGTTTCTATTAGAAACAAGGTTGCTTCCTCCAAATTTGAAGGTGGTGAATATCTGCTGAACTTCCCAGTTGATTTGAGCATCCAACAAAGAGTAAGTAGGGATGCTTCCAGTGAACTGTGGTGAGCCTTCAAACAAAAATCCTTGAATCCACTTGTAGTTTACATTAAAACCAAAGCCACGTTGCTTTCCTATTTTAATATCATATCCACTGATGCCTAAATTAAATTTGTGTTCAGGAGTATTGAATGCAGGAATGATAGAATCTGAAGAACCTAATCTATTCAACACATTCCATGAGTAATTTCCATTCAAAGAATAGTTCTTAATAAAATAATAGTTTACACCGATGGAAGCACCATAAGTCATTACTAAATCTTTGGCATTGGTTGCTATTCGATATACCTGAAACTCTCTTATTTGATTATCTACAAATCTATTCCCTTTAAATGCTGCACCTATTTTGAAGCCTAAGAAACTTCTGTAAAAACTTACATAAGCACTACCATCAATATACACTTTCTTAGCTATTAACCCACGATAACCTAGCTCTAGGGTTTGAACTCTTTCAGGACGCACACCATCTACTCTAAACAGGTTCAAGCTGCGAAGTGAATCTGTGCGAACAAAATTACCACCGTTTGAAACATAATTTGCTAGACCATCAATAGAAATGATAGAATCTACGCCATTCAAATTGCCAACCAAAATGGCGCGACCAACATTATAGTATAGATATTGGTCTTGAAGTGTTGGATTGCGCACACCCGAAGAATAGGAAAGACGTATGGTGTGATTGCCTTTGTAGGAATAAACCAATGATGCTGCAGGTGTAATAATAGGATCCCAACTGCCGTCTTTTTGTTTCCATGCAAAATTTTGATTTCTGTCGAAGCGCACAGTGATTGTTGGTGTTATTGAATGACCTTCACCAAACTCAATTTTTTTGGAGGCACTGAAATAAGCTCCAAACTCCCAGTTAGTAATTTTATTGTATGTGCTATCTAGTACGATATCTCTTCCACTAATATCTTTTATCCTATTTCCAATAGAGTCAACCTGAAATGTTCTGGTGAATGTGTCCTGAAAAATTGTTCCTAATGAGTAAGGCAGATACATTCTAAAACTTGCACCAGTTATTAAATCAAACCAGTTTTTATCTTCTCCCTTCTTTTTTACATCCCATTTATACTCTCCTTGAACATGAACTAATTTACTTTTATCGAAAAACTTAGTACCTCCTTGTTCAAAGGCAGTTCTATTTGTAATTATGTTTTTCACTGAATCAAACGCTGTAGTTCCGGGTGCAAATCTTTGGTTGTATGTGCCACCATTCGTAAATGTATCGGCATAGGCTCTGGCTTCTTGATGCCATTTTTTTAATGAATCATTATATTGCGTCATAACATTTTGAGCTTGACCATAAGTAGTGTTGAACACGTTGGTATCAGGGCTAAGCCATATTGCTGGATTCTGCTTACCGCTTTCAGGCATTCCAGGTAATTGAAATAGACGACCATCGCCATTGATTCCATATACATTTTCCTCCCAATACTTTGCATAATCTTGCTGCCATCTTACATCGGGCTTTGCAAAATCCTGCAATTTTAAAGCTGTAAAAACTGCATCGTATGAATTGCCTGCATTTTCAGCAGTCATGTATGCACGAATAAAAAATTTATTTTCCTTGCTAATCTCTGCGCGAACCTGATGAAACTGAAGATCCCTTAAGCTGTAACGATTATCACCCTGATAAACTGTAGTGCCGTATCCAAAATTGTAAGCAAATTTGGCTTCAATCTTATCTGTAATTTTGTAGTGAAGCGCGGCACTTGTCTTTAAGTTTGTGATGTTGTAATCTACTAAATCTTTTTCTACATAACCTGTTCTAAAAAACTGCCCTAGACCAAGATTTGCTGCAATATCTTTTCTGCTACTTGTGTATTGATTTTCTCCCGCACTTCTTAGTTCATCGCCATATCTGTTTACTGCATCATAACCTCCAGGATTGGATTCGGGTTGAGTAGAATTTCTTGTAGCACTTCGTGCAAAATTATCGGCATTCCAGTCATAAGCACGGAGATAAGATGCGGAAATTTTAAATGCAAATTTGTCATCACCTTTCTTATTCTTGAAAGCCTTGGCGTAACGCACTGCAGCTTCAAATAGGTTGCGCTCTGCACCTTTTACAAATACGGTTAAGCCTTGATAGTAGAAAGGATTTTTTGTTTGCATACTCAACACCCCATTGAAGGCATTGGGTCCATATAATGGTGAGCTTGCGCCAACAATCAAATCAACCTTTTGAATGTCTATTTCGGAAGCACCTGCAAAGTTGCCGATGCTAAAGTTGAAGCCGGGAGCCTGATTATCGGCACCGTCTAACAATTGTAGTGAACGGACAGGAGACGTAGAGTTGAAGCCGCGTGTGTTGATAACCACAAAGCCTAAAGATGCGGTGGTCATGTCCACACCTTTCATGGTGCTTAAACCTTCATAGAAGGTTGAGGAAGCTGTTTGCTTGATTTGTTGCAAGCCCATGCTTTCGATGGTGAGGGGATTTTCTTTCTGTTTTTCTGTCATGCGGGAGTCCACAATTTCAACGGCATTCAATACATTTTCGCTTTCATTTAAACGCATAGTAATTGATTTGCTTGCCTGCTCTTCGGTGCGAATTTCGAGTTCGATGGGCTCGTAGCCTATATATGAAAAAACCAATGTATAAGGAGGGGATTGTGTGGGTTTAAATTTGAATTTTCCATCAATATCTGTTTGCTCGCCTGTGGTGGTTCCCTTTATAAAAACTGATGCGCCAATAAGCGTTTCGCCTGTGCGCTTATCGAATAAAATACCTGACACTTCTTGTGCGCTAATTCCAAAGGATAATAAAACGAGTAATGAGAGTAATGTTTGCTTCATAACGCTGTAAATATAAAAACTGCATTGACCTTAAAAAGTTAGTAGTGCAATTTGTGTAACACTATTAGAAAAACTTTGAGTAAAATATCGAGTGCATTTTCTGATTATTTCATATTCGCAATAGATTATGTATTATTTTATATTAATAAGAAAGGGGCAAATTATCAAGGGATTACAACAATGTTTTTAATCTACTTTGTTTTAGAAGTAAAGTAAGATAGCAGGGTGGTTTTATGAAGAAATAATTTTTTCTTTTAGGGTGAGTGATCTAAGAATAAATGCGTGGCGTAGATTGGTTACTTGTTCAGTAAAAAAAACTAGAAGTGGTTCAAATAAAAAACTCAAACAAGGAATAAAAAACGCTCATTTTTTTTATTTCCAAGGTTCTGTATATAAGAGCCGACCCGCTTATCGCATATCAATAATTCATCACCTCCTGTGAATGGTGAAGTTTGGTGAAGTTGGTTCGGCTTTTTTTATGTAAAGCGGGAGTTGAAGATTGTGACAGCCGATTAACGATTTGAGATTAACGATTACTGCATTGAGATATAGAAATGGAGCTTTGAAATATTGACGGGGAGCAATGAGAAATAGAAATGGAGTTTTGGAGTTGGGAGGAATGATAAATTATAAATGATTAATGATTAATGAAACAGCCGGATGAGTGAGTTTGATGAGCGGGGGGAGG
>CAZKHZ010000194.1:0-6547 GCA_964552715.1 uncultured Chitinophagaceae bacterium
GCAATTAAGATTGAGTTTAAAGTAGTTGAGATATATATTAAAGCAATAAAGATGCTGATTAAAGCAGTTAAGATATATATTAAAGCAATCAGAATTTATATTAAAGCAGTTGAGATTTACATTAAAGCACCTGCATTTTTTAGCAAATAAAACATTTTTAACACAGAATGAGGCATGGTTGAAAAAGGAGACCTTACACGATTTTAAAATATTTAAAGCCTGAAAAACATCAAAGTACCCTTTAAAAGCCTTGGACGGAATTGAACGATGAGAATTGCTGACGATTAAATTTTGAAATACAAGGCTTCACTTTAGCCCGTGCCATTCTCAACCTGCGAAGTTCTTTTAAGCTAAAAAATCAGTTAGAAAGCCTCGCCAAAGCATCCTTGGCAGGCTTATATTCGCTATTGATGTTCAGCGCGTTTACAAAGAGAATTTTTGCCTCCTCTTTTTTGCCAAGCTGCTCGGCACACACGCCCTTTTTGTAATAAGCCTCGGCATAAGTCGGGTTCACTTTTATTGCCAAACCGAACATTTTATACGCCTCGGCAACCGAGTCCTGCATCATCAAGCAATAGCCCAACGCATACAAGGCGGCATCGTTTTTATAGTTCAACGAAACAATTTGGCGAAACACTTCAGCCGCTAGTTTATACTGCTTTGCTTCTTGCAAATTATATGCTTTTGCATACAAAGCCTCCTCGCTGTTGGGCTTCACTTTGATGGCATTGTCCAGATATTTTTGTGCTAGTTTATGCTTCTTTTTTTGCATCAAAACACCCAACTGCATATACGCCTCGTAGTAGTTTGGGTCTTGCTCCACGGCAGTTTGAAATGAGTTGATGGCACGAGCCGTGTCGCCCATTTCTTTATAAGTAATGCCTTTAAAAAAATAAACTTTAGGGTTGAAAATATCCTTAGTCAAAGCTTGATTATACAGCAGCAAAGCGCGGTCGTAATCCTTCATCAAAAAACGATATTTGCCCATCATGGCATAAAGCTCGGCATCGGCAGAGTCAATGGTTGCGCCCCTTTCAAGAAACGCAATGGCGCGCTGCGGGTCACCACTTTTTGTCATCAATTCGGCAGTATATTTATAGTAGGGCAAAAAAGCAGAGTCCAACAACATCGCCTTATACATATCCTTGATGGCGCTGCCGTAATCTTCGTTTGCTTCAAAAATATTGGCGCGCGTCACAAACAAATCGGGGTTCAAAGAGTCCTTTTTTATAGCTGCCGTGATGCCACCAACTGTTTCCATATCCATAGAATCGGTTGCGGCAACTTCTTGCGCTGCCTCTTCTTTTCCTTTTAAAAAATTGCAACTATGTAAGGTAAATGCAAAGAGAAAAGTGACGAGTAGCGAGTTGCGAGTTGCGAGTTGAAATACGCGAAAACGGTTTTGTACATTTTCTGATTTCCAATTTCTGGTTTTTGACATCTGTTCCATTATTGCTTCCCTTTTTGAAGCATCAAAATATGTATTCATTGTTTTAGTATTTCAATCAAATCTTCATTTATAAATAATATTTCTCGTCCTATTTTTTGCGAAGTAAGTATGCCAATATCTTCCAATTCTCTCAAGTATCTTGATGCCGCTTTTCTTTCTACATTAAGTTTATCTACAACAAATTCAATTTTGGAATAGGGCTGTTCAAAAATCAATTCCACCAGTTCTCTTGTATAAATTTTAGGAGCTTTGTTCTGCACCTTTATTATGGTGCTATCTAAGAGTTGTCTTATCTGCAAAATTTTTTCGATAGTGTTTAAAGCGGTTACTTCTACAGCCTTCAGCATAAATAGAATCCAATCTTCCCATTGCCCTGTTCGGTTTGTTTTATTCAACAAGCTGTAATAATCAGACTTATTTTGTATGATGTAAGAACTAAGGTATAAAATCGGAATATTAATCAGCTTGTTAAGCAGCAGGTAAAGTATATTCAAAATTCTGCCCGTGCGCCCATTGCCGTCATAAAACGGATGAATACTTTCTAACTGATAATGCAAAATTGCCATGTTTATCAGGGGCGAAATTTCGTTTTGCTCAGCATTATAATGCTTGATAAAGTCGGACAACAAATCAAGTATTTCCGCCTTGTCTTGAGGTGGTGTGTAAACAATTTCGCCTGTTCTATCATTTTTAAGAACAGTGCCAGGAACACTTCTTACGCCTGCGGTGTTACCCACCAAAACCTGCTGTATGCCAACAATATCATTTACTTTTAGAAAGCCCTGCTTCTGCACCAAATCAAATCCATAAAAAATTGCCTTCCTATAATTTACAACTTCGCTGATGTCGGGCGATAGATTCGACTGGTTGATTGCGATGGCTTTATACAGCTCATCTTGAGTTGTGATGATGTTCTCAATTTCTGAACTGTCTTTCGCCTCCTGCAAAGCTATTGCATTTACAAGCATCGTTTGGTTTGGAATTGTGCTTGCCATACCCTTCAATTCTGCCAAAGCTGATGCAGCTTTGTTCACCTGCCTCAGAATCTTGATGGTCTCAATTTTTTCTCTCGCAAGAGGTAGTTTGTCAAGGTGAAAATATGGTGTCTTCTGTCCCATGTTTTTTATATGTGTACCAAAAATACAAAATTTGGAACATATTTTATATACAATGCTATCCTATATATATTCAAGAAAAATCAACTCGTCAGGATTGTTTCTTCTTCTTGGGCAATTTGGCAAGATTCAAGGCAAATGTGAGGTGGTTAGTAGTTTGCCCCAAAGCCGCAGGGTTAAGGGCATATTGAATATCAAGATACTTAATGTGTAAACCAAAACCAATCGAAATACCCGCCAAGCCGCGCGCATTCAATTGTTTCAACTCCTGCCTGCGCTGATGATTGTAGGCAAGTTGAATGCGCACCACTTTTTTAATATTGGCTTCTACTCCAATAATTATGTGGCGGAAAATTTCATCGCCCCAGTTCTTTTTGCGCACAGAAGAATCCGAAGCCTGAAATAAATTTCCACCATCATCGTCCGCAGGATTATCGTAGCGAATATTCCAACGATGAAGATTGTGAACCGTCAAGTGAAAGCGCAGCGGAAAACCCTTGAAACCAAACGCAAAACCTAAGCGCAAGTCAAAAGGCAACAACTCGTTATTACCTTTTCTGTATGCCTTAAATTGATAACCGATGTTGGTAGCCGCAAGGGTTGCAGTGATTAGACGCGCACTGTCATTAACGCTAAAAGCAATATCGGCAGCCATGCCCATGCTGTGAAAATTATCCAATTGAGAATAAAACAACTTCGCATTCGCACCTACCGAAAGAATTTTTGCAAACTTATAAGCACCACCCGCATACCATGTAAAATCATTAGCGGTAAATTTTCCGATTTCGTTAGCCGATTCATCGGTGCGCACAATGTTGCCGTAGGTTTGATAATTCATACCAAAACCAAAAGTTGCAATCTTATCAAAGTTGTGGGCGTATTGAATATTTCCTGCATTGCTGAACCCGGGTAAAAACTGCGTGCCAAAAGTTACCGTTTTGTGCATCTGTTTGTTCCAAGTTGCAGGGTTGCTGTATCCCAAAGACGCATCCTCGCCATGCAAAGTCAGGTTAATGCCGCCCAAAGCCTGCACCCGCGCACTGAAAGGATTATTCAAAAACTCCGAAACATTTTCGCCACCCACCGGAGCCTGTGCTTTTGCACCCAAAAACGAAAAGAAAAAAAAGAAAAAGGTCAGTAAAGTAATCTGTTGCTTCATTATGTTTTTATAAAAACCAACATACTATCGAAATATGAAGACATTTATTGTGTGCAATGATAAAAGAGTTTTGATTAGCGAGCGCAATCAAGTCAGCCTACATTCGACATTAGTACTACTTTTAAAAACCTGTCTTACTTTTTTAAAACGGTAGGAAATATTACTTTTGTAGTAAAAACAGATTGTTATGGCTATTGTAACAAAGATTTCAGCCAAGGGGCAACTGGTGATTCCAATAGAAATCAGAAAGAAATTGAACATTGATGAAAACACGCGTTTGGTTATTCGTGAAGAAAAAGGTGAGATAATCATTCGTGTAGTAAACTGGGAGTACATTCAAAGTTTCAAAGGAATTTTTAAATCACCAAACGGAGAATCAGCCCTGGATTGGAAAGTAGAAAATCGAAAAGAAGAATTAGCTGCTGAAGACAGAAAATTGAAGAGATGGAAAAAGTAGTTTTAGATAGTTATGTATGGTTAAGCTACCTGCTGGTGGATGGCAGTTTTGCGAAAGCTGAAAAAGTTTTGCAAGAAATATTTACGGGCAAAAAAGAAGGTTACATCAGTGCCGTAAACTACGGAGAAGTAATTTATATGACATGGCGCAAGCGAAATGAAGTGATGGCAAAGCAAGCGGAAGAAATGATGAAAAATTTTCCTGTAATCGTGGTAGAACCCAATTTAGATGATTGTATAAACGCATCATACTACAAAGCAAAAAATACGATGTCTTATGCCGATGCTTTTGCCGCTTCCCTTACTCAAAGACTAGATGCTATTTTAATTACAGGCGACCCTGAGTTCAAGCCATTAAAGGGTAAAATCAAAATTCAGTTTATCTAAATGATATACGAACGTAAAAACCTCAGCAGTGAGGAACTCATCAATCTTTACAAACTAATTCTGAAACCACGGGTTATCGAAGAGCGGATGTTGAAGCTGTTGCGACAAGGCAGAGTTAGCAAATGGTTTTCGGGAATTGGGCAGGAAGCCATTGCCGTTGGCGTTACCGCAGCCTTAGATGAAGATGAATATGTATGCCCCTTGCATAGAAACCTCGGTGTGTTTACCACGCGCAACTGCGATTTGCAAATGTTGTTTGAACAGTTTCAGGGTAAACAAAATGGCTACTCGCAAGGCAGAGAAAGAAGCTTTCATTTCGGCACAAACGCCCATCATATTATTGGAATGATTTCGCATCTCGGTCCGCAATTGTGTGTGGGAGATGGTATTGCACTGGCTTCAAAACTAAAAGGAGAGCAAAAAATCACAGTTGCATTTACTGGCGATGGCGGCACTAGCGAAGGCGATTTTCATGAAGCCTGCAACATTGCAGCCGTATGGGATTTGCCAGTAATAATTTTGATTGAAAATAATGGCTACGGACTTTCAACCCCAACCAATGAACAATTTCGCTGCAAGCAATTAGCCGACCGCGCCATCGGCTACGGCATGAAAGGTTTAACCATTGACGGCAACAATATTTTGGAAGTGTATCATACCATTAAGCAGCTTCGCGAAGAAATGATTGCCAACCCGCATCCTGTATTGTTAGAGTGTATGACCTTCCGCATGCGCGGACATGAAGAAGCAAGTGGGGTAAAATATGTGCCCAAAGAACTTTTTGAAATATGGGAGAAAAAAGACCCTGTTATCAACTACGAAAACTGGTTGATTGAACAAGGAATTATTTCACCCGATTATCCTTTAATGCTGAAAGAAGAATTTGATGCAGAAGTGCGTGCCGCTTTTGATGCAGCAGATAAACAACCTGAGATTGTAGCGGAAACCGAAAAGGAAGAAAGCGAAGTGTATAAAAGCTATGAGCCAATAGAATCCACGCGCAACCCGCAACTCGTAACTCGCAACTTGCGTTTTGTAGATGCTGTTTCTGAAGGCTTAAAACAATCCATGCAAAAGCATGCCAACCTTGTAATAATGGGGCAGGATGTAGCAGCGTATGGAGGTGTGTTTAAAATCACCGATGGCTTTGTGGCAGCCTTTGGCAAAGACCGTGTGCGCAACACACCTATCTGCGAAAGTGGTGTGCTAAGCGCGGCATTAGGCATGAGTATAAAAGGAATGAAAACAATTGTAGAAATGCAGTTTGCTGATTTTGTTTCTACAGGCTTCAATCCTATAGTAAATAATCTTGCGAAATCTTATTGGCGTTGGGGGCAAAATGCAGATGTGGTAGTGCGCATGCCTACAGGCGCAGGTGTTGGTGCAGGTCCCTTTCATTCGCAAAGTAATGAAGCATGGTTCTTTCATGTGCCTGGCTTAAAGATTGTTTATCCAAGCTCCTCTTTTGATGCAAAAGGTCTTTTGTGTGCTGCTATCGAAGATCCAAATCCTGTGATGTATTTTGAACACAAAGCTTTGTACAGAAGCATTGAAGGCAATGTTCCAGAAGAATATTACACCATCGAAATTGGCAAAGCAAATCTGGTAAGCGAAGGAGAGGATGTATCTATTATTACTTATGGAGCAGGCGTGCATTGGGCTTTGGAAGCAGTGAACCAAGAAACAACAGTAGATATACTTGACTTGAGAACGCTGCTACCATTCGATAAAGAAGCAATAGCAAAAACAGTAAAGAAAACAGGCAAGGTATTGGTGCTGCACGAAGACACATTGACGGGAGGCATTGGCGCAGAAATTTCTGCATGGATAACAGAGAATCTGTTTGAGTATTTAGATGCCCCAGTAATGCGTTGTGCATCTTTAGATTCACCAGTGCCATTTGCAATAAGCTTGGAGCAAAACTTTTTAGCAAAGAAAAGATTGCAAGGAAAGCTGGAAGAGTTATTGAGTTTTTAGACT
>CAZKHZ010000195.1:0-6496 GCA_964552715.1 uncultured Chitinophagaceae bacterium
GTGTAAAAGATTTTTGGCTTTCAGTAGTTGATTATGGTTCAACAACCGCATCTGGAGTGTATGTAATAACTGGAAAAAATGGAAACAAATTAGAAGCGGAAACAGGTGTTGAAGCAAATAGATTAGAAAGTGGCAATGTCGTAGGAAATAACATCTGGACAGACTCTGTTGTTCTTGTAAGAAAAGTTAGTGGTAGTCCTCAAAGTGGAAACTTTGCCGGTTCAAATTATCAAGGTTATGTTGGCTTTCAATTCAAAAAAGGCGTAGATGTATATTATGGTTGGCTTCAGGTAAATGCAAACTCTAACCTTAATATTTTTGCTTATGGTTACAACACAATAAGCGGAGGTATAGTAAAAGCAGGGCAAAAAGATAACACCACAGGGATAAATGAAACTCGACCTCAACTTTTTAATGTTTTTGCTTCGCAAAATAGCATCAATGTTTCTTTTTCTAACCCCTCAGAAATTAAATCTGTTACCATTTACGACCTAAACGGAAATGTTCTGCACAAACAAACTGAAATTTCTCGGGATATTTCAATCAACATGGTAAATAACGCATCAGGTATTTTCATTATTGAATCTTCTGATATAAATGGTAACTCTCAAAGCGTAAAGGTTAGTAGATAAAGCGCAATCAATATATACATTTCTTTATTTTTCGGAATCACTACTTGGCTGTGGATTTAAATTCGTAAATAGTCAATCGTAAATCAGCAAAGCAACATTAAGTAATTGTTAAGCACTTGCTTTGATTGCAACTATAGGGCTTCTTCGCAACCATTAAACAAATTAAATTAGGTTTGCCTTCAAATACATTGCGGAGCAATTTTATGAAATGCCCATGATTCAAAACACAAACTGAAAAATCATCCCGATAGCTATCGAGATGTTGGGCATTCCATCTGACCTTATAAAATTAATTATTTACAGATGAAAGGTGAAAAGTTTATCAATCGCGAAATTAGTTGGTTGAGTTTTAACGAGCGGGTGTTGCAGGAGGCTGCCGACCCAAATGTTCCTATAATAGAAAGGCTTCGCTTTCTCGGCATTTTTTCAAATAATCAAGATGAATTTTTTCGTGTTCGCGTGGCTACAGTTAAGCGTTTCGTTGAGTTGGGCAAAAAGACAAAAGATGTACCCATTCCCAAACCCAAAAAACTTTTAGAAGAAATTCAAGAGATTGTAATCAGGCAAACTGTGCGCTTTGAAGCCGTTTATGCCGAAATTTCGCAAGAGCTTAAACAGCATAAAATATTTATCGTTGATGAAAAGCAACTCAACAAGCAGCAAGGTGATTTTGTAAAGGACTATTTTACCGAATACGTTCGCCCAGCTTTAGTGCCAATCATGTTGCAGCAAGTGCAAAAGTTCCCTTACCTGAAAGACAAGACAATTTATCTCGCCATTAAGTTATCTGTGAGTAAAAACCCCAAACAGTTTCAATATTCTTTGATTGAAGTACCTACCGATGTTGTGGATAGATTTATTATTATGCCCTCTATAAATCAGCAAAAGCACATCATTTTGTTAGATGATATTATTCGCTTTTGCCTACCAGATATTTTTACTCATTTCGGTTTTGATACTTATGAGGCTTGGACAATAAAACTTACCCGCGATGCAGAGTTGGATATAGATAATGACATATCGCAAAGTTTTATTGATAAGATATCAAAAGGCGTAAAAGCGCGACAAAAAGGATTGCCAGTGCGCTTTGTTTTCGACCAAAACATTGATAAGCCATTGTTAAGTTTTATCACCTCTCGCATGAATTTAAAGTATCTGGAGAATCTGATTCCTGGTGGACGCTATCACAACTTTAAAGACTTTATTCGCTTTCCGAGTATCGGTTTAAAAAGCCTTTCTTATGAACCATTAAAACCACTTTTGCATCCTGCGTTAGCAACCGCAAGCAGTATTTTTGATGTTTTACGCAAGCAGGATATAATGTTACATTTTCCCTACCAAAGATTTAATCATTTTATTGATCTTTTACGCGAAGCTGCCATAGACCCTAATGTGAAAAATATTTACATCACGCTTTACCGACTAGCCAATAAAAGCATGGTAGCAAATGCTTTAATAAATGCATCAAAAAATGGAAAAAAGGTAGTTGCTGCTGTTGAAGTTCAAGCGCGTTTTGATGAAGAAGCAAATATCAAGTGGGCAAGAGAATTGCAGGATGAAGGTATTCAAGTAATTTATGGCGTTCCTGGTTTGAAAGTTCATAGCAAGCTATGTTTGATTGAAAGGATTGAAAAAGGCAAAATAAAGCGCTACGCTAACATCACTACAGGAAATTATAATGAAGTAACTTCTAACATTTATGCCGATGATTCGCTCCTTACTGCGCATCCAAAAATTACAGATGAAGTAGCTGCAATGTTTGAGTTCTTTCAAAAAAACTATAAGCAATTAGTAACAAAACATTTGGTGGTTTCGCCACACCAAACACGCAAGCATTTCATTAAGTTGATTGATAATGAAATTGAAAATGCTAAGAAGAAAAAACCTGCATCTATCTTCATCAAACTTAATAGTGTGTCAAGCGAAGATATGGCGCACAAATTGTATGAAGCAAGTAAAGCAGGGGTTAAAATCAGATGCATTTTCCGTGGCTTAAGTGTGGTGGTGCCAGGTGTAGAAGGCTTTAGCGAGAACATTGAAGCCATCAGTATAGTGGACAAATTTTTAGAGCATTCGCGTGTATTCATTTTTGAAAATGACGGCAACCCCCTTTACTACATCAGCAGCAGCGACTGGATGACCCGCAATCTAGATAATCGTGTGGAAGTAAGTTGCCCGATATACGATAAGAAGATTCAAAAAGAATTAAGCGACATGCTCGAAATTCAATGGGCAGATAATGTAAAGGCAAGAATTATAGATGCCGCCCAACGCAATCAGCATCGTCCAACCCCTGCAAAAAATAAAGTTCGCGCACAAGTAAAAATATATGAAATGCTTAAAGCACTTGAGCATTGATGTTTTGACTCCCTTTAGCTGGCTTTATCTTCGTTTCATAAATAAAACAAGTGGAGATTATATTTCATATGTAAGCTCTAAAAAGTATTCTTATACGTTACGAAAAAAACAGTCAGATTCGTAGTTGCAAAAAAAATCCAATCCACCTAAAATACAAAAGTGATGAAAAAGATTATTGCAATCATTATTTACTTTCTTTTAGCAACAGGCTTCTCAACAGAGACATTTGGACAATCTACCTACTTTCGCAGTATCTGCCAAGGTGACACTGTAATGTATTGGGGAAATGTCTATTCCCAAACCGGAACTTATAATAATGGGTTAGAGTTATTATATCTTCAAGTGGACTCCCTGCCACCAAACAATTTAATTGTGCCAAGTATTACGCTGTGTTCTGCACAAGACTCTCTTTTTGCTACTTGCAATTATAATTCTACGGCAACAGCCTATTGGTATGTTAGTGGTCTTCATAACGGAATAATTTATCAGACGCCTTTAGGGAGTGGTTATCACCCTACACATGCAGGTACATTTCTTGCAGTAGTAATCAACGGTTGCGGATCCGATTCTACTTTTGTTACGGTAAATAATTGTGCTCCGTTTAATCAATACGCCACTATTTGTGGGGGAGATAGCATATTCTTCAATAGCCAATGGTTGAAACAAACGGGGAATTATACTGATTCAAGTGCGATTGTGGATACTATACTTAATCTCACGGTAAATTTTGCTCCTGACACTATTGTTGTTTTTTCTTCTAACGCTCTGTGCAATAGCACTCTTACTGCTTATTCAGCCAACATTAGTAACATTACTTTAAGTGTTTCCCAATACCTTTGGATACTAAACGGCAATGTTGTTGGTAATGCCTCCACGTTTAATCCATTGAGTGCAGGGATATACACCATAATTGCGTATAACGCTTGCGGAACAGATACAATCACCTATACAGTAAATACTCTTTGTACTTATAGCTCCTCCTTTGATACTATTTGTGCAGGAGACAGCGTCTTTTTCAATAATAAATGGTTGACTCAAGCGGGAACATATCGCGATACGATTCAAAATGGCAGTGTAAGTGATATTGCAACACTTAATCTTACCGTTAACCGTTCTGTAGATACTATCGTAATTTTCTCTTCAAATCCGATTTGTAATACTAATATCTATGCCTTTGCGGTCAATCTCACCGATAGTGTTTTAGCTTCATATCAATACATTTGGAAATTAAATGGCAACACGGTCGGTACTGGGAACATGCTTCAGCCAACAACAGCAGGAACTTATACGGTTTTTGTGCCCAACACCTGTGGAGGAAACTCTTCTGCCACCTACTTAGTGCCTTCAATTTGCACTTACAGTTATGCCTCGGATACTATTTGTAAAGGAGACAGTCTGTTTTTCAACAACCAATTGTTGACACAATCCGGAACATATCGTGATACGATTCAAAATGGAACTATAAATGATATTGTATCTTTAAAACTTATAGTTTCTTCCGTTCAACTAAATGTTTACACTTATGTAGATGCTTCATGCAGTACCTATCTTGTAGCTTACGATTCGACTTCACATTATTCCCTTTCACAAATTAAATGGACATATAATGGTAGTGTTATCGGCTATGGACAAATACTTAATTTAGTTACTGCAGGAACCTACACCGCCATTGAGTATGGAATATGTGGTAATGACACAGTTTCAGTAATCGTTACGCCATGCAATATTGATACAAGTGATGTTTGGTCGGGAGATGCGGACAATAATAACATTGCAGACAATAACGATTTGCTTGCTATCGGAATTGGTTATGGTATCAATGGTATTGCGCGTCAAAATGCCTCACTTGCCTGGCAGGCAGAATCCTGCAATAATTGGAGTAATGTATTTTTAGATGGAACAAATTTGAAACATGCAGATTGTGATGGAAATGGAATCGTCAATGCAAATGATACATTAGCGGTAATACAAAACTTCGGATTGACTCACAACAAAAATGAAGACGAACCATCAAGTAGCCGTATCGATATCCCCACTTTGTATGTTGTATTTGAAAAAGATTCGCTCAACAATGGTGATACATTAGTTGCAAGTATTCGATTAGGAAATGCTTCTATTCCGGCTTCAAACATCTACGGTTTGGCATTTACATACAATTTTGACCAAAGCGTAGTAGAACTCTCCTCGGTTCAACTATCATATACTAACTCGTGGTTGGGAAACAACTCAGATAAAATTTCAATTACTAAAGGATTTTATGGCAGCGGAAAAATCAAAACTGCTGTAACACGTATTGACCACTCAAGTCGCTCAGGATATGGAGAGATTGCTCAATTCCGAGCCATTGTTACTGCTTCAAGTAACAATGCCGTTTATTATGCTAAAAATTTTGTTACAAGTTTGAATGCAGTGGGCAGGCAGGGAGATTCAATAGCACTAAACGAAGGTGTTGATTCAGTAAAAATCAATGCTAAAACTACAGGTATTACACAAGTGACTGACAACATGGAATGGTTGCTTTATCCGAATCCGGCAAATAGCTCTATTACTATTAAAGGCACAGAAAACATCGAAGGAATTGTAATTTATAATGCACTAGGTGAAAAAGTTTATATTGAAACAAATAATGGAAAACAAACTAAAGCTATTGATGTATCGAACCTAACATCCGGAGTGTATTCGGCACAAATAAAAACTTCAAAAGGTAGTGGCGAAAAACGCTTTGTTGTTGCACGATAGGTTAGCTTGAATTACTATCTGGGCGTAGCGTCCTATCAAGATGATAGCTTATAGCTATCTTATATCATGATAGTCTAGTGCCTATGCTACACATTGAGTAATTCTTCCTTCCTAGCAGACTCTCCTGCAAGGCACTCTGTGTCCCATGAAGGCAAATCCGGCTATTTATCTGTGCTTAATTCTATTATTCATCAAAGTCAATTCTCAACCCCACACCAAGAATAATCCTTTTTAGTATTTAACACAACCCTACCCATCTTCACAAAAAAAACTCGACCCCCGCGCCTTATTTATCCGTTCATGTATTAGTGGTTATATTTCTCATAGCATTACGAACAAGCGAATAGGCACCACAACAGACCCACCTGGCATAACTTACACAACCCATTTCACGATAATCGGATTGCCTGTCATGGTAAGCGAACTCCTTCTCTTGGTAATCGGAACGCTTGTCATGGTAAGCGAACTCCTTCCCTTGGTAATAGGAATGCCTGTCATGGTAAGCGAACTCCTTCTCTTAGTAATCGGAACTCCTGTCTCGGTAAGCGGAATCGTTCTCTTGGTAATCGGAACGCTTGTCATGGTAATCAGAATCGTTCTCATGGTAAAGCGATTTCATGGCATCGCGAACGACCCGCTTGGCACTGCGATAGTAAGCCATGGTTAATCATAAAACCCCCGCTGGCTTGCTGATTATTTAGCATCTTCGCATGCTCAAAAAAATAGTAATGAATCGTTCGCAGTGGATTTTGATAGGTTTCGCCTCA
>CAZKHZ010000196.1:0-6432 GCA_964552715.1 uncultured Chitinophagaceae bacterium
TTATGTAAGCGGGACGCTCTAACCAGCTGAGCTACCTCGCCAAATATTTTTTAAAAGAACAACTATACCTTACGAGAAGCTCGAATCCCCGACCTTCCCGCTTATGTAAGCGGGACGCTCTAACCAGCTGAGCTACCTCGCCAAATATTTTTTAAATATGATTTTTTAAAAACGAAGTGCGAATATAGTATTTTCTCTAAGCCAAAGCAGAGAGACTAAAAATTTCCTTTTCCCTTACCCCTCTTTCTGTTTGTTGTAGGGTGCAACACTCTATGGTTTTATCGTGTTCAAAAAAGAAAATATGGTCGTTTTGAACTGCATCGTTAAGGAAATTCTTTTTCTCCTCCATTGCAAGCAGGGGGCGGGTGTCATACGCCATTACATAAGGAATTGGAATGTGCGCCATAGATGGAAATAAATCTGCTGTGTAAACAATGGTTTTTCCTTTCCATTCTATATGTGGAATCAACATACTTTCGGTGTGTCCGTTTACTGTTTTCAATAAAATACATGGATGAATATCGCGTGTATCCGTTCCAGTAAACTTTAGCTGCCCGCTTTCTTGAATAGGCAAAATATTTTCTGAAAGAAAAGAAGCTTTCTCTCTTGGATTTGGTTTTGTTGCCCATTGCCAATGCGATTGATTGCTCCAATAAGTTGCATTTGAAAATGCAGGAATTAGTTTTTCTCCTACTCTTTTTATAGCACCTCCGCAATGGTCGAAATGAAGATGCGAAAGCAAGACATCTGTTATGTCGTTAAAAGAAAATCCTAAGCTGTCAAGGCTTTTTTCGAGGGTGTCTTCACCGTGGGGTTCATAGTAGCTAAAGAACTTTTCACTTTGCTTAGTGCCTAAGCCGCAGTCAATAAGAATTAATTGTTTGCCATCTTCAATCAGCAAGCAACGCATTGCCCAAGTGCAAAGGTTATTAGCATCGGGCAGATTAAGTTTCTGCCATAATGTTTTAGGCACTATACCAAACATTGCTCCGCCATCGAGCTTAAAATATCCTGTGTTTATGGTGTGGAGTTGCATTTGATGATGTGTTTAATTTTCAATAACAAGGCTGTCGGTATTGGCTCCTAATTCGAGGAGTATTTTTGAAATATCGGTAACAAAATTTTGTGAGCCGCACACATAAAATCGCTGACCGAAGTCTTTTATGTAATCAATCAAAATATCCTTATCAATTCTTCGCTCGCGGAAGCCAATGACGCCTTCGCGAGTGTAGTGGTTGATGTAGTTTTCTTTAAAAAGGTCGTGAAGTTCGGCACCAGCTATTACATCGCGTGAGGTATGGTTTGAGTAGATAAGTTTGTTGGTGGCAAGGCGGTTTTGCTTTTTTAGTTCGCGGAAAATGGAGAGGAATGGAGTGATGCCTGTGCCTCCAGCTATAAACACTCCGGATCCTTTATATTCAATGGCTCCGTATGGCTTGGTGAGGATGAGTTCAGCTCCTGTGTTTACCTTGCTTAGTTTGGCAGTCACACCATTTCTTTCAGGGTATATGCGCACTAACAGTTCGAGGTTTTCCCACGAGTTTAAGCCAGTGAAGGTGAAGGGGCGGAATTTTTGATTCCAGTCTGTTTCGTTCAATGCTATATCGGCAGCCTGACCAGAGGCGAATGTGTAGCCACTAGGCTTTTCTATTACAAAACGTTTTACATCGCTGCTGATGAAATAGGCTTCCTTGATTTTGACAGTATATTGCTCCATGCTTTATTTAATAATGATGATTGATGTGAGGCTGCATAGTTAAGAAGCTGTTTGGATTCTTGGGGTTAATTTTTGGTACAAAAATATTTAAGGTTTAATGCAATCTTAAGTCTTACGTATGAATTTACTTGGGTGATACAAATGAATGTAAAAAATCTGTGCTCAACATCTCGTTTTCCTCCCTCTCTTAAATTAATTCATTAGTCCTGCATCTATTTGTATAAATGAAAATCGCATTTCGTCTGATTAGCAAGTCTTAGGATGGACTAACGCTGCATCACCTTCTAGCCTATTAGCAAAGTATATTCCACAACTAATTTTTCCTAGCAACCATTAGCACCTTTCACTGCGATTTTTATGGTGTGAATATAAAATTAGGAGGTTGAATTATTGCTGTAGGAATTAAACAAGACCGACTTATTTGTTTAGCGAAGAAGCATTCCATCTTTTTTGGCAAATGACAGATTTGTATGACGAAAAATTATTCGCGATTTGAAGTGTTGAAACGGACTTCAATGGGGAGAATAGAAACTACCTACAAGAAAAAACATCACAAAATATTTTTAAACGATGCATTGAACCGATAAGACCCGGCTGTCACTAAAACCAAAATATAAAAGCAAAACTACAAATCGGTAAATTTCAAACCTTTACTAACTGTAGAAGAGCTATAGTTCTGCATCCAAAAAACCTAGAAGCCAATTGTAGCCACAATGTTTTCTTACAAACAAACCGCAACTCAGCAATGTCATGTTTCATTTACCCTACACACTTATCCACACAAAAACACCTGTGCTTAACAAATCAGAGTTGCAAGCAGCAATTAAACCACACACATTTGCCGCATTCTATCATTCAACATTATTTATTTAAGAGATGAAAAAATTATTCCTTTCCCTTTTAGTTATTCCGGCAGCGATGTTCGTTTCGGCACAGTCTAAAGATGGCGCATCGGTAAGCGACTTCCGCAATATCTACTGGGGTTCAAAATTAGACTCGGCTTACCGCGATGGTCAAAAACTAGAGTTTATTAAAGACCGTGCATTGAACGTGAAAAACGCTTTTGTAATTAAAGGCGATGGAATGAACATCGGTAACGTGCGCTTGAACAAACTTGCTTATATCTTTAATGATGACAACCGCTTCTTCAAAGTATTTGCCGAAGGTCCAAAAGAAGATTTTGAGCAAATGAAATTTATCTTGAAGTTCAAATTTGGCGAGCACGCAAACGAGCGCTCAGTGGACGGAGTGGAAATGTATCAGTGGCTAGTGCGCGATGTAACTTTTACATTAAAGCAATATGAATTTTTGCGCTTCGACCTGACTGTAGAAAGTAGTTGGCAAGATGCCGAAGCCTATAAAAAAAACACTGACGTAAAAGACTTTTGAGTCAAAATGTTTAGTATTAAAAAAGCCCAATGGAAATTCCATCGGGCTTTTTTAATGAATAATTTAATCCTGCATTCTTTGGCTAAAGCGCACCTTAGCCACTCGCCAGTAAGCACCGATGATGCGGATATTAAACAAGGCAATAGCCAACAAAGCCACAATGCCCGAAAGCAGAATTTCTTTATAAAGGTATTCCAGCAGCGTTCTTTGTTGCGGATACGAAAGCGCATTGTGTGGCATTCCAAAATCAATCACATCAAACTCGTCATATAATTGGAGCAACATTTCAACACGGTTGAGGATATACACCCACAGCACCCAGTTGGCAGTAAACAGTATAAACCTCACCCAATTAGGCTGCAAAAAACTTATGGAATTGAAAAAAACAAAGTAGCGTAGGTAAGTGATGCCCACCACAATAAACAGCGCGTTTTCAATTAGGTAGTTGTATTCTATTTTTTGAAGAATGGGCAGCAACAACACGTAGGCAATGGAGGCGGTAATTATCCAGCCAATCAATTCCTGCAAAAGTGTGTAAAGAATAATGTTCTGTTTCATGATAAAATTGACGGGGTTATGCAAACCAAGCACCTGTGCAGTTTTGATACTACAAATAGCTTTGGACGCTTTTTAAGCGGGTACAAATGAACAAACAAAATTGAAAGCAGCGCAACGAATAGGACACTGCGAACGTCTTTTGTGCGAAAAATTAGCGATAACCTCTTACTTTCGCGTTCGCTGACTAAAAAAAATAGTATGATTAACAAGTCTTTACGCTACCTGAACGTTTTGTTTTTTGCAACGCTGATGTTGTTTTCTAATAAAGAAACATTTGCTACCCATGTAATGGGTTCTAACATTACTTACTCTTGTGTTTCTCCCGGGCAATACGAGGTGTTTTTTACAATGTACAGAGATTGCAAGGGCATCAGTCCTGAAACATCTATCAACATTAATTATCGCTCTGCTCAATGTGGTATTAATAACAATGTCACATTAAGCAGAATTGCTGGACCAACCGAGATTCCTCTATTCTCTAACTGCCCAGGTGTAACGTCAAGTTGCACAAATTCTAGCGGCACTTATGGTGTACAAAGAATTGACTACAGAGGTGTCATCAATATCCCTACAGGCTGCGGAAACGACTGGATTTTGAGCTGGGACTTGTGTTGCAGAAATGCTACTGTAAATACTTTAAGCGACCCTTCGAACCAAGGTACTTATATCGAAACCAAATTGGATAACACACTTTCGCCATGCAACAGTTCACCACAATTTTTGAATGACCCTGTTCCTTTTTATTGTGTAAACAGCGCAGTAAATTACAACCACGGTGTGGTAGATGCCAATGGCGACTCTTTGGTGTTTTCATTTTCTACTCCATTCAATACACAAGGTACACCAGTTACTTATGCAGCAGGATTTAGTGCCGCTAATCCAATTAATACAGCCAGCGGATTTAATATTAACTCAGTTACAGGTGATATCACCTTTACACCAACACAACAACAAACTGGTGTGTCGGCAGTAAAAGTAGATGAGTACCGCAACGGAGTTTTAATTGGCTCGGTTACCCGCGATATGCAGTTTACCATTATCAACTGTAACAATGCTTTGCCAACTGCAAGCGGCATTAATGGCACTACTTCTTTTAGAGATACCATTTGTGCAGGTGCTCAAATCAGCTTCAATATCAATAGTGCTGATGTGGACGCTGCAAATATTGTTACCATTTCATGGAACAATGCAATTACTGGTGCAAGCTTTAATTCAAACGGAGCTAATCGCCCAACAGGTACTTTTACATGGACTCCTTCAACAACTATTACTCCTGGCACATATTCATTTACAGCTAAAGTAGAAGACAATGCTTGCCCACTAAAAGGAAGCAATATCTATGCTTATTCAATAGTTGTTCAACCCAATCCAAACCCACTAGTAGAAGCTGGGCAAAATCAAGCAATATGCCAAGGCAAGTCGGCTACGCTTGCAGCTACCACAACAGCAACTAACGGTGTTGCTTATACTTGGAGTGATGGAATCAACACCTACCAAGGTGCCACCATCACAGTTTCTCCAGTATCAACAACAGTTTACACAGTTAATTTAGAATACACAGACGGTTGTTCTTCTACAGATAATTTGGTGGTAACGGTAAATCCAAAACCAGTAGTTACGATTTTCCCTGCAACTGCCACAATTTGTGCTGGCGGTTCGGTATTGCTTAATGCAAGCAGTGTGTCAGCTACCAACTTTACTTGGTCGCCTGCGGGTGGTTTAAGTTGCACAAACTGCGCCAATCCAATTGCATCTCCTACAACTACAACTACTTATGAAGTTGTAGCAACAGACAATGCCGGTTGCGCCAGCGACCCTACAACAATTTCGATTACATCGAATACTCCACCTCCAAGTGCAAGCTGTGAAGTTATATATGTAACAACAGCCGGCACAGGAACCGGAACACAACAAAGCCCTACCAATTTGGGCGATGCCATCAGCAGAGCAAGATGTAATAATTCTTGGTTGAAACTGGCAGTGGGTGTATATGGAACAGATACAGCTATCACAGGTATTTCAAGTTACACTACTATAGAAGGTGGTTACGATCCAATCACTTGGACTAAATCAAGCCAACCTGGTATTACTGAAATCTTCAGAGGAACTAATAACATTGAAGGCTTGCCAAATGCACCGCGCATTGTGGCTATCTACTTAAACTCAGCAAGTTATGTTCGTTTTCAAGATATTACAATTAGAACTGCTACTGCACCACTTTCAACGGGTGCTGGTGTTTCAACCTATGGCGTACATTTAATCAATTGCTCAAATTATGATTTTGTAAGAACACAAATCATTGCAGGTAATGCAGGGCTGGGTGCAATAGGCACAGCAGGTTTGCAAGGTACAGTAGGCCCAAATGGTAATAATGCAAATGGAAGAAACGGAGGCACAGGAGGTTGTGGTGTATCGGGATGTGGTGGAGCAGGTGGTAGAGGAGGCGGAGGTGCATTCATTGGAAGTGGAGGTGGAGGACAGTCTGGACAGGCAGGTCAAAGTGGTGGTGGAGCAGGAGGACAAGGAGGTGATGGGGCTTTGATTTGTGCAGGAGGTTTCATAGGTATTTTTGAAGGAACAATTCCAAGACCGGGATTAGATGGTGCAACTGGAGGTACTGGTAATTTAGGCGCAATAGGTCCTCAAGGAACTTTTGTTTCGGGATTCTTTGTTCCTGGAACACAGGGAGGAAATGGTGCAGCCGGAGGAAATGGATTACCAGGTGGTGGTGGTGGTGGTGCTGGAGGTGCCGCACTAAATAGTGATGG
>CAZKHZ010000197.1:0-6424 GCA_964552715.1 uncultured Chitinophagaceae bacterium
TGCAGGTACTAACGAATTAATGAGTGTGCCTTATGCTTTGTTTTCGGCAAATGGTACACCAGGAGCAACTGGTGCTCAAGGCCCAATCGGGTTAACAGGTCTAACAGGTAGTGCAGGAGCAACTGGTTCACAAGGTATTCAAGGTTTAACTGGTTTAGCAGGTGCAACAGGTAGTGTTGGAGCAACTGGTGCTCAAGGCCCAATCGGGTTAACAGGTCTAACAGGTAGTGCAGGAGCAACTGGTTCACAAGGTATTCAAGGTTTAACTGGTTTAGCAGGTGCAACAGGTAGTGTTGGAGCAACTGGTAATCAAGGCCCAATCGGTTTATCAGGCGCAGCCGCTAACGTTGGAGCAACTGGTTCACAAGGTATTCAAGGTTTATCTGGTTTAGCAGGTGCAACTGGTAGCGTTGGAGCAACTGGCTCACAAGGCATTCAAGGTTTAACTGGTTTAGCAGGTGCAAATGGTAGTGTTGGAGCAACTGGCTCTCAAGGTATTCAAGGTTTAACTGGTTTAGCAGGCGCATCAGGTAGTGTTGGAGCAACTGGTTCACAAGGTATTCAAGGTTTAACTGGCAGTGCTGGCCCATTTAAGTTAGGTAAAGATACGCTCGGGGGCATTGTGTATTATATATACATAGGTACCGATAACTTACAACACGGCTTAATTGTAAGCAAAACCCAAAGCACAGCAGTCTGGCAATCAGCAGGCGTTTTAGTTAATGCAAACCGCACTTGGGATGGCGCTTTTAATACAAATTTAATGACCGGTAGTCCTGCCAAAACATATATAGCTACTTTAGGTGCAGGTTGGTATTTGCCATCTTTTGATGAGTTAAGTTTACTTTGGCAAAGTCGCTTTACTACTAATAAAGCACTAAATACTGGTGGCTTCACTTTACTATCAACAGCAGCTAACTATTGGAGTAGCACGGAGTACGTTGCGGCCAGTGCGTTCTTCTTCAACTTCGCCACTGGTAGCGCGGACGTCAACGGTAAGAATACCCCCTTTTCAGTAAGGGGAGTTAGGGCTTTTTAACACCGCGAAGCAGCACCGTAGGTAATTTATCTATTTAACTATTTAAATTGTCTGAACCATGATTTTTAGGATTACAGGATGAACAGGATTTGAAAATTGTCATTCAAACAATCAAAAAAATTAATGTTCTATTTACGGATTGCTAATAGGGTTATTCTAGTTTATCCTAGCCCTACCCATTCAGTATTAAACATTGAGGTAAAAGAACAAGAACAAATAACTATTTTAAATGTGCTGGGTGAAGTAATGAAAAAAGAAACGATTAATGGATTAGTTAAAATTGATGTTAGTGCATTTAATGCGGGTTTGGGTGAGTTATTGAACAATCCCTACTTATACTGAAACACCAATGCGCTCAGCCAAAAGGTTGAGCGCATTTTGTTTAAATACTTTGAGTAGTAACTATTCAATCTTTCTTGTTTTAAAATATAAGCCAAAACGTAAATATTCCGCTCACAAACCCAAATGTGCAGTTTACAAAACAGTTTTCATTTTTTATGCTTACCACTGTAAAATCGTGCTTTTACTAACCAAATTTTACTTTATGCAAAAACTTATACAAAAATTCGCCACAACTTTTGCCGTGTTTGGATGCTTCTTGGCTTGCCAAGCACAAACCACTTGCCAGCTTGATAGTAGCTATTACTACAATGAATTAAACAGTCTTACTTCAAAAGGTTATTATGTGTATAATGCTATTAATAAACCAAGCGAGCAAACAAGTAAAATTTTTGAAAATGGATCTTGGAACAATAGCTCTAAGCAAATCTTATCTTACACCACCAGCGGAAAAGTAACCAATGATACTAGACAGTTTTGGCAAAACAACCAATGGAAAAACTCAAACAGATCTGTGTATGACTTTGATGCTAACGATAACCAGCTAACCTTCTTACAACAAGCTTGGGACTCCGCCACTGCGGCTTGGAAATTAAGCGGATTTCAACAGTACTATACCTATAATATCAACAATAAAAAGACAAAACAAATTCAAGTGTCTATAAGCAATGGCATAGTAAATGATAGCACACGACAAACCTTCAGCTATGATGCTGGCGGCAATGAGTTATCGTTATTACGCGAAGGCTGGACATCCAGTAACCCTACTTGGAGAAATATTCAAAAATTGGTTTACTTTTATAACGCCAACAACCAAAAAGACTCTAGCTATAATCTTATATGGAACCCAGGCACTACAGCATTTGACACCGTTTATAAAGATGCATTTGTTTATGATGCAGCGGGCAATCAAATAGAAAATGGATTTTATCAAAATAGTGGAAATCTATGGATTCCGAAAACCAAAAATGTTTATACGTACGATGCCAATAACAATAATACATTTCAAGGGCGTTACACTTGGATAGGTTTAACTTCTACTTGGCGCGCAGATAACGAACAAACAGTAGCATATAATAGCAACAACCAAGTAACGAATGGGATTAATAAATCTTATGATTTTGCATCATCAACTTTGCTCTATAACTACCGATATACCTATTCATACGATGCTAATGATAACCTCACATTGAAAATGTTTGATAATTACACAGCGAATAATTGGCAATACAATAATAGAACAGAATTTTTCAATAGCTGTGGCAATAGTGTAGGCATAAACGAAACCGATGCTGTAGAATTTCAGCTTTATCCCAACCCTACCAATAACATCATCAACATTACTACTGCTGCTACTATTGAAACCCTAACTGTTTACAATCTTCAAGGACAAAGCTTAATTGAAGTAAAATCAAACATAAAGCAACTTGAACTTAGTAATTTGGCTCAAGGTGCCTACATTATACAAATGAAAACTGCCGAAGGTTTTGCCCGTAGAACTATCGTTAAACAATAGCCCCGAGTTTTAATAAAATTTTGAGTTTTGTATAATCCCTTTCTGCGCAAGTGGAAAGGGATTATTTTTGGATTAAGGTAACTAGATTTTAATATTTACTAGATACTAATGTCACCTGTCAGGTTTTCTCACGTTCAACACACTCAATCCTTAATAACTTTCCTCAACCCATAATTCCCTGCTTCATCCGTCATAAGCAAAAAACAGCTTCAAGAAGTGTCAATTTTTTTAAGAAGGTACACATTTCTTGGCTCTTGGATATTGGCTCTAAAATCTCCCTTTTCATTTCTAAAATTCCCCTTTTCATTTCTCAAAGCTCAAAGCTCTTTTTCCATTTTCTGGCTCTTGGTTCTTGTATCTAAAATCTCTTTTCATTTCTCAAAGCTCATGGCTCATAAACAATTTCAAACAAAAAAAATCGTTTAGGTTTGTCGAGATCAAAACGGTAAAAGTATGTCGCTATTAAAAGCAGCCCAATACATTGAATTAGAAGACAAATATGGAGCGCACAATTACCATCCGCTGCCCGTTGTTTTAGAAAAAGGCTTAGGTTCAAAGGTGTGGGATGTAGAAGGGAAATGCTACCTCGATTTTCTTTCCGCATACAGCGCGGTCAATCAAGGGCATTGCCATCCTTTAATCATTAAAGCATTAAAAGCACAAGCCGAGAAGCTCACACTTACCTCGCGTGCCTTTCATAATAACCAGTTGGGTTTGTTTGAAAAAATGATAACCGAAATGTTCGGCTACGACAAGGTACTTCCGATGAATACTGGCGTAGAAGCCGGAGAGACCGCCATTAAACTCGCCAGACGATGGGGTTATAGAGTCAAGAAGATTAAAGAAAACAAAGCCAAAGTAATTTTTGCCGAAGGCAACTTTTGGGGCAGAACCATGAGCGCGATTTCTTCTTCCACCGACCCTTCGAGTTACAAAGACTTTGGTCCTTTCATGTCGGGCTTTGAAACCGTTCCCTACAATAATATCAAAGCACTGGAAGCTGCACTGAAAGACAAAAACGTGTGCGCTTTTATGGTAGAACCCATTCAGGGAGAAGCTGGCGTTGTGGTGCCCAAGGAAGGCTACCTGCTCAAGGCTTTTGAGTTATGCAAGAAATATAATGTGCTGTTCATTGCCGATGAAGTGCAAACAGGCTTGGGTAGAACCGGCAGAACACTATGTTGCGATTACGAAGGGGTTCGTCCACATATTGTTGTGTTGGGCAAAGCCCTCAGCGGTGGCGTATTGCCTGTCAGCGCTGTGTTGGCTGATGACGAAGTGATGATGACCATTGGTCCTGGAGAGCATGGTTCTACATACGGGGGAAACCCTTTGGCTTGTGCCGTGGCTATGGTTGCCTTGCAGGTAATGCAAGATGAGAATCTTGCGCAAAACGCATTCTACCTCGGCAATTTTTTCCGCTCGCAGTTATCAGCCATCCAATCGCCCATGATAAAAGAAGTAAGAGGCAAAGGTTTGTTGAATGCCATTGTAATTAATTCTAAGAAGAAAGATGCTGCATGGGATATATGTTTGAAGTTGATGGAAAACGGCTTGCTTGCAAAACCCACACACGATTATATCATTCGCTTTGCCCCGCCTTTGGTTATTAAGAAAGAAGAATTGGATTTAGGTATTGACATTATTAAGCGGACATTTAAAGGTTTGAAGTAGGCTTCTATGGCTAAAAAGATTCTTGTGCTTGGTGCCGGTGGGTTCATCGGCAGTCATTTGGTGAAAAGGTTGAAAACGGAAGGCTATTCGGTGGTTGGCGTGGACATGAAGCACCCTGAGTTCAGCCCCTCGCAAGCTGATGAATTCATTGTGGGCGATTTGCGCGATGCTGATTTCTGCAAGCAAGTTTTTAGTATAAAGTTCAACGAGGTCTTTCAACTTGCTGGCGACATGGGCGGTGCTGGATACATCTTCACGGGCGATAATGATGCGGAGGTGATGTACAATTCTTCCATCATCAACCTTAATGTTCTAAAGCAAGTTGTTGACACAAAAGTGCCCAAGGTTTTTTACTCTTCCTCTGCCTGCATCTATCCCGAACATAATCAACTTGACCCTGCAAACCCAAATTGCGAAGAACACTCGGCTTATCCTGCAAAGCCCGACAGTGAATATGGTTGGGAGAAATTATTTAGCGAAAGACTGTATCAATCTTTTGCGCGCAACCACGGCTTTGATGTGCGCATCGCCCGCTTTCACAACATCTTTGGACACGAAGGAACCTACAAAGGCGGCAAAGAAAAAGCCCCTGCTGCTATTTGCCGCAAAGTAGCCGAAGCACAAGAGGGTGGGAGCATAGAAATATGGGGTGATGGCAAACAAACCCGCTCATTTTTATTCATTGATGAATGTTTAGAAGGCACACTTCGCTTGATGCAAAGCAATTTCAATCAACCATTAAATATTGGCTCTGAAGAGATAATAAGCATCAACGATTTGGCGAAGAAAATCATAGCCCTTTCGGGCAAAAACCTTTCTATAAATAATATTGATGGACCAATAGGTGTGCGTGGTCGCAACTCCGATAATCGTCTTGCACGGCAAGTCCTTTCATGGTCGCCAAGCCTGCCTTTAGAAACGGGCTTAAAGCAAACATACCATTGGGTAGCAAAGTTAGTTGCTACACACTAATACTGATTGAGCATTGCTGTAGATTGCTTCCCGCCTCGCAATGACGACCGCTTTTACCTTGAAATACCCCATCACTACAAGGAACGAAGCAGTCTCTTTTTTGCAGTCTCAAAATGCAAGCACAGTTTACTTCGTGCCTCACTAAGACATTACCATTCCCCAAAAACGAGCGTTTTATTGCGCTTTCACAGGCAGCCCGTGTCAAAGTCCCCCATTTAAACACCTACCCAAGCATCGCCCGCATTCTTTGCAACAAAGTAGGATGCGAATAGTGCATAAATATGAAAGCAGGATGTGGTTGCGGATTGCCCAAGTGATTTACCGTAAGCTTCTTTAAGGCATTAATCAAAGGCGCAGCCGAAAATGTTTCTTTGGCATAGTTATCTGCTTCATATTCATTCTTACGCGAAAAGATGTGCATCAAAATTCCCGTAACTGTGCCCAGCGGACTGAACAAAAGCGAGAATGTAATCAGCGACAGATGAAAGTTATTCGCCTTTGCGCCCAACACTTCCGCCATCAGCGGAAATGACGAGAGCCAGCCAAACAAAAAGAACATTAACCCAAACTGCAACACACTAATCACCATGCTTTGCTGCACGTGTTTCTTTTTATAATGCCCCACTTCGTGCGCCAACACCGCGGTGATTTCTTCGGTGCTTAAATCTTTAATCAATGTATCATACAACACAATGCTTTTTTTACCACCCAAGCCACTAAAAAAAGCATTCGCTTTTGCGCTGCGTTTGCTGCCATCTATCACAAAAATATTAGTAAGCGAAAAGTCCACCTTTTTGGCATAAGCCTCAATTGACTGGCGCAATTCGCCATCTTGTAATGGCGAAAGTTTATTGAAGATGGGTAGAAAAAAGGAAGTGTAGAAC
>CAZKHZ010000198.1:0-6383 GCA_964552715.1 uncultured Chitinophagaceae bacterium
TGTGGGTTTTGTTGATTTTGAAAACAAGAAAGTATGCGCACTGTCAATTGTTTTTCATCAACAATGTAGTAAAGCAAGTACGGGAATTTTTTGAGCCTCAATGCCCGAATATTTTTGTAGCGAACGCTAAAAAAGGGACTTGCTCCCTATGTATTGTAAGCGTCTTGGAGAGACCGGATGAAATTTTTAGATGCATTCGTATTATGCAAAGCATAATAATCAATTGCTTTTTCGATTTCTGTTTGTGCGCGTGGCGAAACAATAATCTTATAAGCCATACTTTTTGTTGAGCTGTGCAATAGATTCCTCGGCAGAGAGGTAAGTATTTGTATCTTCTTGCAGGCGCTCGTCAAAAAATGATTTTTGTTCTGCGGTCAATTCAAAATTGCTATCATCTTCTTCCACAATGATTGTAATCGGCTACGATTTAAAAGTTGCCTTTATTGAATCTAATATTTCGCTTGTTAATTCCTGTGCAGATGATAAATGATAAGTGGTGTAGATGATTTTACGTTTAAACTTGAAATTAAAGCTACTATTTTCTTTTGCAAACCCATAATACACCTGCAAAGTAGCTTACAAATTCTTGGCAAACAACAATTCCAAATTGCTGTGTTTGATGTGGAAGATACGCGCGAGGTGTTCGTTGGTGAGGTTGCCTTTGTACATATACACACCGTTGCGGATGCCTTCGTCTTCATATATCAAACCTTGCATGCCATGCAACTCGCCCATGTTCAGCATGATGGGCGTTAAGATATTGGAGAAAGCATAAGAAGCCGTGCGGCTAACACGCGAAGTAATGTTGGGCACGCAATAATGTATCACCCCGTGCTTTTTAAAAGTAGGCTCTAAATGCGAAGTGATTGCGGAGGTTTCAAAACAACCCCCTTGATCAATACTTACATCAATGATAAACGAGCCAGATTTCATTCTCTCAACCATGTGCTCGGTAACAATAATTGGTGTGCGCCCTTTTTTGCTGTGTATGGCACCAATAACCACATCGGCAGTCTCCAATTCACTCATCAGTATATCAGGATGAATGGTAGAAGTAAATACCCTGCAACCCACGCGCTCTTGCAGGCGCATTAGTTTATACACATTGTTATCAAACACACTTACCAAAGCGCCCAAACCGAGCACGGCTTTTGCTGCAAATGTGCCCACAACTCCACCCCCCAATATCACCACCTTGGCAGGCGGCACACCGGCAATGCCTCCAAGCAAAATACCCTTGCCATCGTTGGCATTGCTCAAAAATTCGCCAGCAATCAACACCACGGTGCTGCCCGCAATTTCGCTCATAGAGCGAACAAACGGAAACATTCCTGCTTCATCTTTGGTGTATTCATACGCCATTGCAGTAATCTTTTTCTTCATCAGCATTTCGATGTATTCCTGCTTCAAAGTAGGTAAGTGAAGCGGTGAAATCAGCGTTTGGTTATGCTGCATCATCTCAATTTCGTAGGGCATGGGCGGAGCAACTTTCAATATTACATCGGCTTTGTAAACTTCCTCTACGTCTTTGGTTATTTCCGCTCCGGCTTCCGAATAATCATTGTCGAAAAAGTGCGACTCCTTGCCTGCTTTTTCTTCTATTAATATGCGGTGTCCGTTTGCCACCAACACCCGCACACTTTCGGGTGTAAGTGCAATTCTGTGTTCCTGAAAACTTTGCTCTTTGGGAATACCGATAAACAGTTTGGCTTTTTTATTTGCCGTCATTACCGGTGATTCCATCGGCTGTAACCCTAAGCGCGTTACAATGCCCGAAAAATCTTTGGATGAAGAAGTACTCATTGAAAAAATCCGCTTATGTAAAGATTTATGAAGTGACGAATATACTTATTTCCCGCGTGTTATCCTCACCTACTATTTGAACCAGCAGGCAACCTTGTGGCAGCAGACTTGCTGCCTTCTGATACCATTCGATAAAGCAATAGTTATTGCTGAAAAGATATTCTTCTATACCTATAGCGGCAACTTCTTGCGCATCATTCAGGCGATATAAATCCATGTGATAAATAGGCGCGCCTGTGCCGTTTACATACTCGTTTACGATAGAATAGGTGGGGCTTGAAAAATCATCCTTTGAACCTAAGGCTGCACACATCGCTTTGATTAAAGTGGTTTTGCCTGCACCCAAATTTCCTTCAAACAAAAACACACGTGCCCTTGCATTAAGCTGCAAAAGCTGTCGGGCGATTTCGGGTAAATCTCTTTCGCTTACGAAATTGTATTTGGCTAAAAGTTTGTTCATGTATTCAATGTGGTGACTAATTGTGGTTTAACACCAAAGCATTTTCTACAACTTAATTATCTTTTTGCGTGCCGATTGATTGCCTTGCTTTACTTCAACAATGTACAAGCCCTGCGGCAAGTGATTTGTGCTGATTTCATTTTTATTAAATTGCTTCAATACCTCCTTACCTGAAAGGTCTTTAAGACTAATGGAGAACGGACTGATGTTTTGCATTTGCACATATAATTTATCAGTAGTAGGATTAGGATAAAGCAACACATTGTTTTCAAAAATATCCTCTACCGAAACAATCGGTTGACAAATGCTTTGATTCAAAATTTCATCCCACAAGTCAAGCTTTTGCTTGCGCAAGGTGCATTGGCTATTATCGGGTGTTGCTTTAATCTCCAAATAACATTCTGGACCGGCTGTAAAGGCTTGCCAGTTTACTAAACCCGTGCCGTTGGGGTTGCCATTGCGTGCAAAGTTTGTCCAATACGTTCTTGTGTTTTTTTGAACAGAATCATCCTGTGGTTTAAATAAATTACCAAAGCCTAAACTTGAATTCTCTAAAGTATTGAACACATAAAAAAGCTCTATGCCATGATAAGCACCGTAAGGGGCAAGTTGCGGGATGGTGAGCGCATGAGAAAAGAAATACTGATACACAGGTTGCGTTTGGTTCTGGCTAATACAGCGCGCTGACCTGCGCACCGAAGCCGTAAACTGTGCATCGCTGAGAATATCTACATAAGCCTTGCGCGCCTGCGCATTGGTGTTGCCCACCGGATATAAAGTCTGCACCTGCTGGCGATATACGGGAGGCACTTTAGCATTTATCAAAGTGGTAACCATTGTCGCAGTAACTACCAGAGGGGCATTCAGGCTCATTTCATCTGCATTAGAACCAATAATCACTGGCACTTTATTAAAGTTGCCTGATTGAAAAATAACATTGGGGAACTGGTTAAAATGCACATTATCTATGGTGGGTCCCCAACCCAATTGCAACAGACCACCTGCAAGCGGACTGGTATTTTTTAGGGAAATTGAATCGGCAGGCAGGCTGCGCATAAAGGCAATTTTTTGTGCATCGGTGCCGGTGGCATTCGCAAAGCTGTTTACCAACTGAACACCCTGATTATTCGCTTCATTATAGGTAATTAAATTCGGCACCGCGCTCTGAATAATTGCGCGATGAAACAATCCAGCAGCTTTAGGCGCGAGCAGCAAATTTCCTACATTCACACCACCCGCGCTTTCGCCAAAAATGGTGATGTTGGCGGTGTCTCCACCAAACAGACTGATATTGTTTTTTATCCATTTCAATGCCAAAATTTGATCTAGCACAGCGTAATTTCCCGACTTGCTGGTGGGGCTTTCGGCATCCAAACCCGGATGAACCATAAAGCCAAGCGCACCCAGACGATAGTTGATGGTAACCACCACCACATCGCTGCGCGAGGAAATATTTTTACCAAAATAAAGTGCAGTACCTGCCGCGGTGTCGCTGGCAGAGCCCTGCTGATTGCCCCCGCCATGAATAAACACCATCACCGGGCGATTACCGATGCCTGTTTGTGGTGTCCACACATTTAAGTACAAGCAATCTTCGCTGCCCCGCAATTTTCCCGTAGTATCACTTTGCGCGAATTCTTGTTGTGGGCAGGCGGGTTTAAAACTTTTGGTATTTAAAACATTGTTCCACACATCAGGATTTTTGGGTGCGCGCCACCTAAGTGTGTCCACGGGTGCTTTGGCATAAGGAATGCCAAGGAACTGTTGCACCGTGCCATTCTGCGCGCCTTCAATGGTACCAAATTGTGTGGCAACGGTAGGTTGCGCAAATGATATTTGGAGGCTAAAAAGACACAGATAAAGCGCGAAACCAAATGCTGTTCTGTAAAGATGTTTCATCAATATTTTTTTGTAAATATAAAAGTAGCTTTCAATAATACTTTCTTTAAAGTTTTACATAAAAAAAGCCGATGATACAATCATCGGCTTTTGTATGAATAGCTTAATTTGATTACTTCAAACCAAAGGCTTTTTTCACTTGTGGAATGGCGTTCAATTCTTCCCAAGGGAATAATTTTACTTTCAGTTTTTTCTCGTTCTTTTTGCCTTTGTTAAACACCTTCTCCACCTCTACCGATTGGCGACCCATGTGCCCGTAAGCAGCCGTTTCGCTATAGATAGGCGTGCGCAGACTGAAACGTTTTTCGATAAAGTAAGGACGCAAATCAAACTCAGGCAATTTGCTGATGATGTCGGCAATTTGTCCGTCTGTCAGTTTCACTTTTGCAGTGCCGTAGGTATTTACATACAAGCCTACAGGTTTTGCAACACCAATGGCATAAGCTACCTGCACCAACACTTCGTCAGCAACACCCGCAGCCACTAAGTGCTTAGCAATGTGGCGTGTGGCATAAGCAGCCGAGCGATCAACTTTTGAAGGGTCTTTACCACTGAATGCACCTCCACCGTGTGCGCCTTTTCCACCATAAGTATCTACAATTATTTTTCTTCCTGTCAAACCAGTGTCGCCATGCGGACCACCAATAACAAATTTGCCCGTTGGGTTTACATGGTAATTGATTTTATCGCTGAACAAAGCCTGAACGCGTTTAGGCAATTTCTTCTTTACACGAGGAATAAGAATATTGATAACATCTTCTTTAATCTGCTTCAACATCACTGCATCTTTTGCAAAATCGTCATGTTGTGTAGAAATAACAATGGTGTCAATAGCAACAGGTTGGTTGTTATCGTCATACTTAATTGTCACCTGACTTTTAGAATCGGGACGCAAGTATTTGATAGCCTTGTTTTCTCTGCGCAAGGCAGCCAATTCCTGCAACAAAAGGTGTGCAAGTTCCAAAGGCAAAGGCATGTAGTTGTCGGTTTCGCGACTTGCATAGCCAAACATCATACCTTGGTCTCCGGCACCTTGCTCTTCAGGTTTTTTGCGCTCCACACCTTGATTTATATCAGGCGATTGCTCGTGAATAGCCGAAAGCACACCACATGAATTTGCTTCAAACATATACTCGGCTTTTGTGTAACCGATTTTGCGAATTACCTCGCGTGCAATTTCTTGCACATCTAAATAGGCTTGCGATTTTACCTCACCTGCCAAGAAAACCTGTCCGGTGGTAACTAAGGTTTCGCAAGCAACTTTTGAGTCTGGATCAAAGGCGAGAAAGTGGTCAATTAATGCGTCTGAAATTTGGTCTGCTACTTTATCGGGATGTCCTTCCGACACAGATTCTGATGTAAAGAGATAAGCCATTGTTATTTATTTTTTTGCGGGGCGAAGAAAAGGAAATTATGCAAGCCCGCAACAACACTTTTTATAGTTAATCTTGCCACAAAATTAATACAATGCAAACAACAGATTTAAGTGATAAATACGGAGAAAAAGTTCGTGTAGCCGATAGTATTTTTAATAATTATGGAGGCAATGTTCGCTTCTTTGGAGCTATTCAAACATTAAAGGTTTTTGAAGACAACTCTTTGGTGCGCAAGGCATTGGAACAAGATGGCGAAGGAAAGGTGTTGGTGGTAGATGGCGGAGGTTCTTTGCGCTGTGCATTGCTAGGCGATATGCTTGGAGAACTTGCAATAAAAAACAAATGGAATGGCATTGTTATCTTCGGGTGCATCCGCGACAGCAGCGCGCTGAAACAACTTGCCTTTGGTGTAAAAGCGGTAAACACTCACCCGCTTAAAAGCATAAAGCGCAACGAAGGACAGGAAAACATTCCTGTGCATTTTGCTAGAGTGAGCTTTGTGCCCGGTGAGTTTGTGTATGCCGATGAAGATGGTTTGCTGGTGAGTAGGGAAAGGTTGGAGGGGTAAGGATGCAGGTTTTTGTTTACGCAACGTCCGCACGCGAGAAGTTGCTGTGAAGGAAATGCTAACAAACATTTACCTGACGTGCACAGCGCGAAAGAAATGGTTGAAAATGGTTTAGATGTTACCCAAATAAATGCACTGCTGCTAACAAAAATTGAGGAACTTACTTTATTTGTTATTACTTTAGAGCAGAAAATGAAAAAACAATGAGATATTTTTTTCTTATCATAATACTTGCACTCTGTTTTTGTGGATGTTCTAAAAGGCATAGATGCTATGG
>CAZKHZ010000199.1:0-4281 GCA_964552715.1 uncultured Chitinophagaceae bacterium
TACTTTCACCATACATTGTTAAGTAAAAGGCTCGTTTAATATTCAATTTATAGATTACGTTTTGTGGGTGTCCATACACTTGTTTTAATTCCTTTTATGTACATCAACCAACCTGCCAGCAAAGCCACATTCATTTTTACAAAGTAGGCTACAAAGCGCAGCAACTTAATATGAATGCCGAATTTGTCAAGTGCTTTATCCAAAAAAGGGGTGCAAATTAAAAGGAAGAAAACTAATGTGGCTGCAATAAATAATGTGAAATGGAAAGATAGTGCGCAGCAAGCAACAAAAGCAAGCAGTATGAAGAAGGGTGTAAGCCAGCGCAATACTTTGTGCGAAAAGAAATGAAAGGCTGCGGTATTGAACCTAAAAAGTAATGGTACAAACACTTTCAGGTTTTGGAAGTTGCCGGCACTCATCCTGCGCTTACGATTGAACTCTACCTTTGCATCGCTAGAAACATCTTCGTAACATAAAGCAGCTTTTTCAAAAATACTTTGGCGGTTTGCTTTTACCACATTCATGCCAATGAAAAAATCATCCACCAAAAAGTTTTCGGGAACGGCTTGCCAAAGTGTTGCCCGCACAGCATAGCACGCACCAAAAGCCCCAATCATAGCGCCATTATGAAGCCCCTGCTGATACTTAATTTCGTTTTCGCGTTGTATGTAAGCTTTCTCCTGAAAAGATATTCCCTGCAAGCGCACATTGCTGTTTTGGACATTTGCGCCCACTTGCCCGATTTGCTGATTCTTGAAATGCTTGGCAAGATGAAAGAACATATCTGGGGTGAAAAACACATTGGCATCGGTAAACACAAACAGTTCTGCGCTGCCATTGTTCTTTTTATAGTTGCTCACCATTGAATTGATGATATGCACTTTGCCGTTTCTGCCTTCAAATTTTTGAAAAGAAATGAGGGAGGGATAAAGCGAGGCGTATTTTTCCAGAACTTCGTCAGTGCCATCATTTGAGTTATCAGAACCAATAAACACTTTCAGTTTTTTAAGTGGGTATGAAGTATCAACAATACTTTTGAGCTTCTGTTCAATTACTTTAATTTCGTTGTAGGCGGCAAAGAAAATAGCTACATCTGGCAGTTCGGTTTCAGAATAAAGTATTTGATTTTGCTTTCTATTTTTTGAAATCATTCCCAGCAACATTGGATAAACTACATAGCTGTAGGCAACCAATGACGTGGACAAGAAGAAAACAATAAGCAGAAAGATTGTCATACAGCACTGCTCTCCATAAATTGAATCATTCTTTGGCAGCAGCTTTTGTTTTCATATTGGTTGCGAATGAGTTGTTGAGCACGGATTCCGATTTGCCTGCGCAAGTTATTATCATTCAGCAAACGCACAATTGCATTGGCAAAATCTGCATTGTCATCGGCAGTTAAAATATTTTCACCGTTTGTATAATGGATACTCTCGGCACCAATGGTGGTTGAAACCACCGCCCTGCCCAGCGCCATTGCCTCAATCACTTTTACCCTCATGCCGCTGCCAGCAAACAATGGCACCACAAATACCGCATTGCCTAAAATGAATGATTGCGCATTGTCAATTTCGCCTAATACCTGCACACCTGCTTGTTTCAAATTCAACAATTCATCTGGAAAACTTCTGCCAGCAAGGTAAAACTGTGCAGTAGGAATTTGCTTGATTACCAGTGCCCATACTTCATTCAAAAACCATTGTATGCCTTCATAATTTGGCATCCAATCCATGCTGCCAATAAAACAGACTGAGTTGTTTTTCTCTTTGCTAAAGTCTATGGTGTCGTCAGCAGTTAAGTCATAGCCTATTGGTATAGAAATAGATGACTTTTTCAATCCGTTTTGCTTAAATATATTCTCATCATCCTTACTCACAGCAATTACTTTATCGGCAAGATTGATATGTGATAACTCAAAATGCTTTAATCGTTTCACTAACAAGTTGAGGTAAAGCTTCTTTAAAGGGTTGGGAGTATCGCGAGCAAGCCTTTCCCAAATAACATACTCTACATTATGCACTCGTAGCACCAATTGTGCATTGGTATTTTGTCTAATTACGTCTATGTAGCGCATCAGGCAAATGCCTTCCAGATAAACAACATCAAACTTTTCGTCATTAAGGTTTTTAGTGATAGCTTCTTCAAATTCATAGCTAAAGAATCGCTCAATGTTGTAAGATTTATTGGTAAACAAATTGAAGAAGGCATCGGCTGCTTTTATGGAGGTATCTATTTCCACAGCTTCAAAATCTGCAAGTTGTTTGATGTGCTCAGGTAGTTTAGTTACATCAAAATAATGCTTATTAGTATTAAGCGAAAGCGTTTTTACGTGATGCCCCAATGCCTTGAAACCCTTTATGGCGTTGAAGATGGCAATGACTTCACCGTCTTTTGCCGGATAAGGAAATTTTTTTGTGATTTGCAGAATTTTCAAACTAAATAGCTTTGGTCGCCAAAGTTGTGGGTTTCAAAACACTTCTTTGCATCAAAATCAAATTATTTGAATGTACGGTAATAAAAAGATTGTGGTAGTGCTGCCCGCCTACAACGCAGCTCAAACGCTTCCGCAAACGTGGAGCGAAATTCCCTTTGAATATGTGGATGAAGTGGTATTGGTGGATGATGCCAGCAAAGACAACACCGTAGAGGTTGCAAAACAATTGGGGGTGCATCATGTAATTCGGCACGATAAGAACAAAGGTTATGGTGGCAATCAAAAGACATGTTACAACAAGGCTTTGGAGCTGAATGCCGACATTGTAATCATGTTACATCCCGATTATCAATACACTCCAAAGCTGTTGGTGGCTATGATTAGCATTATCGGCAATGAGGTTTACCCGGTAGTGCTTGGTTCGCGAATTTTGGGCAATGGCGCATTGAAGGGCGGCATGCCTTTATACAAGTACTTCTTTAATAGAATGCTGACACTGACACAGAATATTTTGGTAAGCCAAAAGCTAAGTGAGTACCATACGGGCTATCGTGCATTTTCAACAGATGTGTTGAAGGGAATCAACTTTATGGCAAACTCCGATGATTTTGTTTTCGATAATCAAATGCTTTCGCAAATCATTTATAAAGGGTTTGAAATTGGTGAAGTAACCTGCCCCACAAAGTATTTTAAAGAGGCTTCGAGTATCAACTTTAAGCGCAGTGTTATTTATGGCTTGGGTTGTTTGGCTGTAAGTGTAAAACATCGCTTGGCAAAAATGGGTTTAGTAAAAAGCGAATTGTATTCGTGATTAGAATGGGACTAAGAAAAATGAGTGTTTATAAACGAATAGAAATTCTTGAAAGCGTTGGCGAATATTTTTCAGATACATTAATTATAGATGAAATTGCGGCACGTGCTTACTCCGCTAATTCATGGTTTGAGCCGCGCTTTGTAAAGCTAAGTCTTGAAGCCATCTGCAAGGAGTTTTTGAATAAAGAAAAGCTGCAACAATGGCTTGCGCCTTACTGTATTGAAGACGATATTTCAATACAGCAAACGGTTGGTATTATCTGCGCAGGCAATGTTCCCTTGGTAGGATTCCATGATTTTTTGTGTTGCTATGTTTTGGGCGTTCCGGTTAAAATGAAGTTGTCTTCGCGCGATAATGTGTTGATGCGTTATGTTATCAATGAGATTTTGAAAAAAGATGAAGACTATGCAAAGAAGTTTGCCTTTATAGAAAGACTGACTGACTTTAATGCCGTGATTGCCACGGGTAGCAGTTCCTCCAACAGATATTTTGAGTATTACTTTAGCAAGTATCCAAGCATCTTGCGCAGCAATAGGGTTTCAGTAGCAGTTCTTTCTGGCAATGAAACACCCGAGCAGTTAACGGCTTTAGCAGATGATGTATTTATGTATTTCGGTTTAGGTTGCAGAAATGTTGCCAAGCTTTATGTACCTGAAGCATATTTATTCGAGAACATGTTTCCTACTTTTAAAAATTACGAGTGGCTGCACCACAATAGTCAGTTTATGAACAACTACGATTATCACCGCACGCTGTTGTTAATGAATAAAACGCCTCACTTAGCCAACGAGTTTTTAATGATTCAGGAAAGTGAATCGCTTTACTCCTCAATTGGCACATTGTTCTATGAGGTATATCATTCCATTGATGAACTAAAAACAAAGATTGAAGCCCAGAATTACACTATCCAATGTGTTGTGGGAGATGGTGATGGCTTCATTCCCTTCGGAAAAGCACAACAGCCTTCGCTTTCAGATTATGCAGATAGAAAAGATACAATAGGCTTTTTGTTAGGTTTATAAAATTATCTGGT
>CAZKHZ010000199.1:4381-6371 GCA_964552715.1 uncultured Chitinophagaceae bacterium
GTGGGCTTTTTACTTACCGCAAAATCAGTTTTTCGTTTTGGTGACTTAAAAGAATCAAAAGACAGAAAGCTAACTGAATATATTTTGATTGGCACTTTGCTGAGTTTTGGGATTGCGATAATTGTAGGCTTAAGCTATTTGTATCTTGAATCAATAATTTAATAGCCCCAATTTATTCACATTCTTACTATCGGTTGCAAGTTCCCTCTTTTAAAATAGTTTTGCAGGCTTAATTTGAATTAGTGAAAGCCTGATTATATAGTGGTATAGGCATTTAGACGCAAAACTGAACATGTCATTTAAGGAAGTTTATATAAATAAAACTGCACGCTACTTACCCAACGAGCCTGTTTCTAACGAAGAAATGGAGAGTTATTTGGGTATGATAAACGGCAAGTCATCTCGCTCAAAAAATATTGTGCTGCGCAACAATGGCATCAAGCAGCGTTTCTATGCACTTAAAAAAGGCGGTATCAGCACGCATTCTAATGCTGAACTAACAGCACTTGCCGTTAAAGAATTGTTTAAAGAAAACGCTGCCGAATTACAATCTATTGAATTACTCACATGCGGCACTTCTTCGCCCGACCAAATGATGCCTTCGCACGGTGTGATGGTGCATGGTTGGTTGCCCGAAGCTGGTGCTATAGATGTTATAACGCCTTCAGGCAATTGCTGCTCGGGTATGTTGGGTTTGAAATATGCTTTCATGGCTATCAAAACTGGAGAAGTGCAAAAAGCAGTTGCAACAGGCTCTGAGCGCACTTCTAAATCGCTTTGTGCAAGCACTTTTGAGGACGAAGCAAAGTATCATGCTGAGTTAGAACAGAATCCTTACATAGCCTTTGAAAAAGACTTTTTGCGATGGATGCTTTCGGATGGTGCAGGAGCTTTTTTAGTTTCAGATAAAAAGAATGAAAACAGCCTAAGCCTCAAAATAGAATGGATTGAAAGCGGATCTTATGCGCATTTGGTTGAACCTTGTATGTATCAGGCATGTGATAAAACTACCGATGGTAAGCTCCAAGGTTTTGCAGAATTTACAGCCGAAGAAATCATGCACAAATCCATCATGGCAATGAAGCAAGATGTAAAATTGCTCGATAAACATATCGTTGAATTGGGTATGGTGAAGTTGCGTGAAGTAGTGAACAAAAAAGGCTTAGATATAAATTCGATTGACTATTTCCTTCCGCATCTTTCCAGCGAGTTTTTTAGAAAAAAGATTGCTGATAAGTTGGCTGAAAACGAAATGCCTATTCCGCAAGAAAAATGGTTTACCAATCTTCCCAAAGTGGGCAATGTTGGTGCTGGCTCTATCTTTTTAATGATAGATGAATTGTTCAACAGCGGCACTTTGCAAAAAGGTCAAAAGTTGTTGTTGATGGTTCCAGAAAGTTCGCGCTTCTCTTATGTATATTCGCTGCTGACAGTTTGTTAGTACATCATGAAAAAAGAAGAAATTCCGCAAGACCCAAGTCCCTTAGACAAGTTTACAAAAGAAGTTTGCTATGCCGTGGATGAAAGCGGCAAATATGAAGCGGGACTAAGTCGTGGCTGGCAGGTTAAAGCCGATGCACTGGGAATAACTTGGCAGGAAGCAAAAGCACGCACCGAGGATGCACGCAAAAAAGTGGAACTCGGAGAAGCAAGTCCCATCCTATTTTTTATGGAGTTGAATTTAATGGATTTACCTATTGTTTCCGCATACACTGGCTTTTGGCAGTGGACTATCAAACGGCATTTCAAACCTGCTGTTTTCAATAAACTTTCAGAAAAGAAATTGCAGCAATATGCCGACATATTTGATGTGAGCCTAAACGACCTTAAAACGATGAATGTTGATGGAATTAAATTTTAAGCACCAGCAGGCGGCTCACTGCGAAAACGGAGTAACCACCAATCTATTGCAACATGCAGGCATTAATCAAATTACAGAGCCATTAGTGTTTGGCATAGGTGCAGGTATCTTCTATATACACATCCCATT
>CAZKHZ010000200.1:0-6163 GCA_964552715.1 uncultured Chitinophagaceae bacterium
GCTGAACATAGTTTACAAAACCATTTTTCTTAGTTATTTTACTATTGCAGTAAAATCACTTTTTTTATTCATAACCCTTCTTTTCTTGAAAGCTAAGCCTAATAAACCTTACAAAGGAAAATAGCATCAATTTTGTCCATTAACCCTTTATTTATTTAAACCCCTTAAGGTCGTCTTTTGTGGCAGGAGAAACGCCAATGCGCTTGCATACTTTGCCTGCAACGTGGTTAGAGAGTTTAGTGATGTCGTGCATAGACATTTTTGAGGCAAAAGCTAAGGCAGCAACCGCAATTACAGTATCACCCGCACCGCTAACATCAGCAGCATTTACAAGCTTGGTTGCAAGCAAATCAGACTCGCCTGCTTCATCATCATAGAAAGCTCCGTATTGCGAAAGCGTTAGTAACAAATTCCTAAAACGATTCTTGCGTCTTAATTCCTCCGATGCTTCCGTAAGCGAAGTATTTAGCTTAGGGTTGATTTTCATCTGCAAAGCCCCTGAAAGTTCTTTCAGATTTGGCTTAAAGAGCGATACATTTTGGTACTCAAAAAAGTTGCGCTCTTTAGGGTCCACACACACTGGGATGCTGAGTTTGGTAGCCAGCAAAAGTGTTTGTTTGATAACACGTTTGGTTAAAACTCCCTTGTTGTAATCTTGCAAAAGAATGATGCTTATTTTTTCCTTTTTAAGAATTTCATTTAGGCTTAAAAGCAATTGTTCTTCCAATGCTCTGTCCAAATCATCCGCCATTTCTTCATCATAGCGCATCACCTGTTTGTCTTCATCAAATATGCGGGTCTTTACCGTAGTCATTCGGTTTTCATCCTGAATTACGTAATTGCTTTTAATGCCTTTTTCTTTCAATAAACGAAACAGTTCTTTGGCATAAATATCGGTGCCTGTAACGGTAAGCAACACAGGTTTACCACCCAGCCCCTTCACATTCAAAGCAACATTGGCGGCACCACCGGCACGCATTTCGCGGGTGTCCACTTCCACCACCGGCACAGGTGCTTCGGGAGATATACGATTGATTTCACCAAAAAGATAATTATCAATCATCACATCACCAATGATGAGTACCTGCGTTTGAGAAAAGTTTGGAAGTTTCAACCTTTAATTGATTACTTATTATTGATTATTGATGGATTGGCATTCAAGTATGTAAGGCAGCTTATTGGCATCTGCTTGTTTATATTTGTTCTCTTTTACTTTCAGCTCAATTTTGCCAATGCTGCTTTTACTCTGTTGCAGGTGTCAATCAGTTTTTCTTCGCTGGTGGCATAAGACAATCTGATGCAATTGCTGTCGCCAAAAGCTTCACCACTTACCATTGCCACGTTTGCTTCTTTCAACAAAAACATAGAAACATCCTCTGGAGTGTTCAGCGTTTCGCCATCGTAGCTTTTGCCAAAGTAACTGCTTACGTCAGGGAAAAAATAGAAAGCGCCATCGGGCAGATTTAATTTCAAACCATCCACACCTTTCAATAAATCATACACTAAATCTCTGCGCTTGCGGAATTCTTTCACCATGTTATAGGTAGGCGTGTGGTCGGCACTTGCAGCAACTTCACCAGCCTTTTGCGCAATGGAACAAGTAGCAGATGTAAACTGTCCTTGCATTTTATCGCAGGCTTTTGCAATCCAAAGTGGAGCAGCAATGTAGCCCAATCTCCAACCGGTCATCGCATAACCTTTGCTGAAACCGTTCACAACAATCACTCTATCTACAATAGAAGTAAATGAAGCGATACTTGCGTGCGCATTGCCAGTGTAATTGATGAATTCATAAATCTCGTCAGAAAGTATGAACACCTGAGGATGATTTTCCAAAACCTTCGCCAAAGCCTCTAACTCTTCGATAGAATATACCGTGCCTGTAGGATTGCAAGGAGAGGAGAAGATAATCATTTTGGTGCGGGGTGTGATGGCTGCTTCTAACTGTTCGGGTGTTATCTTAAAGTTAGTTTCTATGCTTGTAGGCATTTCAACCGAAACACCCTCGGCAAGTTGCGCAATCGCAGAATAACTTACCCAATATGGCGCAGGCAACAATACTTCATCGCCCGGATTCACCAAACACAATACCACATTGGCAATAGATTGTTTTGCTCCGGTAGAAACTACAATCTGCTCGGGTGTATATTCTAAATTGTTATCGCGTTTCAACTTGCCTGCAATTGCCCTGCGCAGTTCAATGTAGCCCGGCACTGGCGTGTAATGCGTATAACCTTCATCAATTGCTTTTTTTGCAGCATCCTTAATATGTTGCGGGGTATCAAAATCTGGCTCGCCTATGCTTAGGTCAATAATGTCTCTGCCTTGCGCTTTCAACTCGCGGCTGAGTTTTGCCATTTTAATAGTTGCTGATTCCTGTAGGTTTTCAATACGATCCGAAAGCAATTGCATGGTTGTTTCCATTTATATTTTATTGTGTAATGTTTGATTTTTTTAAAAGCCGTGCGAAAATAGTTGAATACCCAACATAATGAACCATTGACTAAAAAACTTATTTGTATGTGAAGGGGCGAAGCACGAAAAGGGACGAAAGTCGAAGGAAGCCTGACCCATGCACTTCAATTTACTAAAGTCGGTTTTTATCTAGTTTAGTTATACAATCGTTTAAAAGTAAAAATCCAGATTCTTTATTGGAATAAGCCACAGAAATCAATTCAAACTCATTTTAGAAAAACTCAAAGTTCAGTTTGTGTTTTTTGAAAGCCATTTTGGGTTTATATAATAATGCTTTGTATTTATGGAAGATTACTTTGAGCTTTCAGGTTTTTCTCAACAATTGTTCAAAACGAACTTTGACAATTTGAAGGTGAAGTTTGGTTATTTGCAAAACAGAATAAACAATATTGAAATGATAAACATCAACCTCAATCGCATCTTTAAAGCACGAGGAATCGAGCAACCATACCGATTCTTAGTTCAAAATGGATTTGTATCTTTTACAGCGCATAAGTACAAGAATGGCAAGGTGGAGCAAATGCGACTTGACCACATTGAGCGGCTTTGTATTCTATTAAACTGTACACCAAACGATGTATTTGAGTGGGTACCAAACGACCTTTTGGACGACCGTCCCGATCATCCGCTGCAACAAATCCGCAGGCGCGATAAGAAATTACAGATAAGTCAACTGCTAAGTAAAATGCCTTTGCATAAGCTGGAAGAGGTGGAACGGATGCTGCAATCGGTGTGATGAAGAGAAAGAACTGGTTGTTTTAATTCTCAATCAGAGCCCTCGCATTTGCCATTGCGGCATCGGTAAGTTTATCTCCACTTAGCATCTTGGCAATTTCTACAATGCGCTCCTCGCCATTCAATTTGCGAATACGCGTGCGTGTAACGCCTTTAGAATTATCCTTATAAATATAGAAATGTGTGCTGCCCGCAGTCGCAATTTGTGGCAGGTGTGTAATGCAGATGAGCTGATGGTGTTTGCTTAAATCTTTCATTACCAAACCAACCCTTTGCGCCACTTCGCCAGATATTCCTGTGTCAATTTCATCAAATATCATGGTAGGCAATTCGCCTGCATCTGCAAGCAGAGACTTAATGCACAACATCAATCGCGATAGCTCGCCACCCGATGCTACACTCTTTAAAGTTTGAGGTGCAATACCTTTATTTGCACTGAATAGGAATTCCACTTCGCTGAAACCTGAATCGTTCAATTGCTTCTGTGTGGTATGCTTTACAGATGCAACAAAACTACCTTCTGGCATTCCAACTTTTTTCAATAATTCAATAACTATTTTCGAAATTCCTGTAGATGATTTATCTCTGTTTTTGTGCAGCGATTCTGCCAATTTAAGTAGCTGGCTTTCCTCTTTTAATATGGTAAGTTTTAAAACCTCAATTTCCTTTTCTACGTGCGCACCTTTGCCTGCTTTTTCTTCCAATTGCTCCATGATGGCAATCAATTCATCGGCATTAATTACCTGGTGTTTTTTGCAAAGGCGGTGCAATTGTATTAATCGTTCATTCACTTCCATCAGTCGCTCGGGCTGAACAGAAATATCATCATTCAGCTTCTCCGTATCGCGCACCACGTCTTTAATTTCTATCAACAAGGTTTGTATGCGTTCATGCAGCGATGAAAGTGAAGCACTAAATTGCTGAATAGATTTTGTCTCTACACTGATTTCGGAAAGCAACGTAGTTACAGAGATTTCGTTTTCATCCATCAGGTTATAAGCCTTTTGGAGGGCAGCTTTAATGGATTCGGCATTGCTGAGCGTGCTCAGTTCGTCTTCTAATTGTTGCTGTTCACCAGCTTGCAAATTTGCTTCGCGTAGCTCGTTTAATTGGAAAAGAAGAAAGTCATTTTCGGTGTTGGCATTAGATTGCTGTTTTTCTAAAATAGCCAACGCTGCAATATGCTTTTTGTACTGAACAAACAGCGGCTGATACTCTGCCAGCAATTGCTTGTTTCCTGCATAAATATCTACTGTGTTTAGCTGAAATCCTGCTTCCATCAGCGAAAGTGTTTCGTGCTGAGAATGCAGATTTACCAAAAGCGCACCTACACTTTTTAATAGCTGAAGCGTAACAGGCGTATCATTTATAAAAGCCCTGCTTTTGCCGGCAGCATTTATTTCTCTGCGCAAAACGGTGTGGGTTTCATAATCCAAATCATTACTTTCTAAAGCTATTTTAAGTGTGTCGGTCTGTACGTTAAAGGTTGCTTCCACAAGACATTTAGCTTCTTTATCGAACAACACTTTTGAATCTGCTCTTTCGCCCAATACCAAACCAAGCGCACCTAGAATGATTGATTTTCCGGCACCAGTTTCACCCGTCATAATATTCAAACCCGAATCGAAATTTATTTCGAGTTCATCAATGATGGCATAATTGCGTATGGAAATACTTTGAAGCATGATTTGTAAGCGCGCAAAGTAAATCGAAAAGTTTTAGTGAATTCATAGAATTGAAAAATTTGGATAGTTGGCTCCATCCGTTGAATTACTGTAGCGTTAATTATTCAAGGAAAATCAGAGAAGGATAAAATCCTTCATTTTGATTTATTAAAAAAGAATTAAGCGAACCCTAAGCCACTCCAATCTACTACTTAGCAGCCTTTGAAGGATCGAGCAAGTCATAAAACTGATTCAATTTAGGCAAGATAATGATGCGCGTTCTGCGGTTTTTTGCGCGCCCGTCAGCCGAACTGTTACTTGCCAAAGTGTTGTATTCGCCCCTGCCTGCTGCTATCAATTTGTTTGGGTCAATTTTATAATCGTTTTGCAACACACGCACCACGCTTGTTGCGCGCTTCACACTCAAATCCCAATTGTCTGCAATGCAGTTTGTGCTGATATCCTGATTGTCGGTATAGCCTTCTACCATCACATCCACTTCTGGGCGGGCAGCAACAATGGCTGCAATTTTACCCAACACAGTTTTTGCTTTTGGAGTTAAATTGGCACTTCCAGTGGTGTAAAGCATTTTGTCAGAGAGATTGATAAAAACCACTGTTTTATCAACTTTAATTTCCACGTCTGTATCATCCAAACCTTCTTTTAAAACTCCTTTCAGGTTTATAGCAAGCGCAAGGTTTATAGAGTCTGCTTTGGTTTTTGCAGCCAAAAGCATTTGTATGTATTTGTCTTTTGTTTCTAGTTGTGCAAGCGTTTGGCTGATGTTGTCGTTTGCATTTTTGGTTAACACGGTCAAATCTCCTACCTGAGTTACTTGTTTATCGCGCTGATTTTTGCAATCGGCAAGTTGGTCGTTCAACAAGTTAAACTGCTCTTGTTTTCCTTTTAGGTTGGCATTACACAATGCCAAATCCGATTGACAAAGTGCCCTTTGGTCGGTACACATGTCCAAGGACTTTTTGGTTGTGTCCAATTCCGTTTTTAAAGCTTTGTATTGTTTTTGTGTTACGCATGATCCTAAAGCAAAGGGGAGTATTATGGCTACAAATGCAGTTTTAATATTATTCATGATTGTGATTTTTTGATTGTGATTATATTAGGGAAACTAGTTACGTGCTTGCTTGAATTGCTAAACTATTCTTTATAAATCTGCAAGTACTATTATCGTACTAATATCTATGCTTTTTAAAAAATAATGTGTATGAATTTGTAAACAGCGAGTGGTGATGGAGGCTGCCATCACTGCCGCTACCTGTTTCTAAATTTAA
>CAZKHZ010000201.1:0-6084 GCA_964552715.1 uncultured Chitinophagaceae bacterium
GAGCGTTCAGAAATGGGGTATTGGGCTTGATTTTTTGTTAATAGAGTCTGAAATAAGGAAATGGAGTGTTTTGCAGGACTAAATGGCAGAAAAAAATGACAAAAGTGATAATTTTGTGGAAAGGAGAATTAGGTGGATAGGGATGGTAATTTAAGAAGGATGCAATTCTTCCGTTTTTATTTGACTTCTAATTAATTGCTGGGCTGCTCGCTTGCCTGTATTCAGGGCAGTTTCCATTGAAGGACAGCCCAGAAAATCTCCTGCAAAGTAAAAGTTATTTAGCCCCTGTTTGATTTTTATAGATTCCACTAAACTTTCGGTGGCGATGGGCATAGCATTGTGCCAATCTATCCTGTTCACCAACTTTAGTGGTTTTATTTCGGTAAAATGTGTGGGTAGTTCAGCACAAATACAATCGAACAATTCGTTATCGCTTAATGCAATTGGTACTGACTTTTTTACCCTAATATTTAAGTTGATGTGTTGGGCAACCTTTTTGGTATAAAGTTTTTCGAGGTTAACTATCGAAAGAATGGAAAGCCCCTTAGCTGCATCTTCTTTATAAAAACAGGAACCCCAGTTGGCATCGCCATTTACTATTGCTGCACCGCTGAATAAAATGGTGGCGGTTACAAAGCGAGTATATTGAATGTAGGTGGGTGTGTTGCAAAATATAAACTCATCGGCTTGCATTGCTCCGATGTTGGTAATAAGCTGTTGACTTTCGGCTGAAAGCATAGTGCAATTCAGGTGTATTTTAACGCCCCTGTTTACGAGAACTTGTTGCATTGCATCAATAAAAACTTTGCTTCCATTTTTTAGATAAGAAGCCGAGTGCATATCGCCATGCAAAATGTTTTGAAACAAGGTGGCTGCCATAAATCCCATTTTATGTTCAGCAACTGGTGCGTAGCAATAACCTTGTAAATAGGTATCAAAAACATCTAAATACAATTGCACTTTATCGGGTGGCAGTTCTAAACTATTTAAATACTCATTTATGGTAAGGTAGTTATAGGCATTCAGATTTGGGGCGGTAGGGTCTCTATCAGTTAAGGGAGCAGGGAAAACCTTAAAAAATATTTGCATCATTTCGGTAAATGAAAGTGCAAAGCCTTTGTGATATTCATCTTGAGCGTTATGCCTAGTGGCATAGTAGTGGGGTGCATCGGGCACATTGAGGAGTTCTTCGGATAAGTTAAGTTCGGTAATTAGTTGGTGATAGCACTTATACCAAGGGTATATTAAAAAGCCTCCTGTATCTATAGTTTGACCGTTAATATTGCAGCTATCAACCCGCCCACCCAAATGATTATTTTTTTCGATTAAGTGTATCTCAAAATTTTCGGTTCCACTTAATTGGTAAGCGGCAGATAAACCGGCTAAGCCTCCGCCTACAATAATCACTTTCTTTTTTGTCATATTGAATATCAATAGTTTTTGTTTTGGGGCTGCTGAGCTACATGTAACGATACTGTTTATTTAATGAAGCAAGCATTGGTAATGCTTTGCTTCGGGCTAGAGCCGATTGAGGTGAAATGATAGTGAGAATTTAAGATTTCTTTTCAGCATAGGATGACATTATTATCGTTGGTAATTGTCTTTTACTATTTGCCGAAGGTTAAAACCTTTGGAAATATTATGCGAGACGATTGTGGCATTCGTCAAGAATCTTGTCTAATTTATTCTCAGTTTACTTTCTCAATTTTATGAATGTTTTGTTATCTGGATTAGTAAAGCCTGGTCCAGTTTTAACTTGCTGGGTAACCTCACCATAGTTTTCGAAGTTACCTGCCGATTCGGTATCGCCTGTTAAGATTTTAAACACCACTCTACGATTTTGGGCTCTGCCTTCGGGGTCGTCTTCTCCGTCAGGCAATTCGTTTGCCACAGCCGGCATGGTTTCGCCATAGGTTTTTACAGATATTTTTGCGGCTCCAATTTTCTTTGTTTTGGTAAGAAACATATCTACTTCTTTTGCTCTTCGCTCAGATAGTTTTTGGTTGTATTCATCTGTACCACGGCTATCGGTGTGCGCTTGAATTTCTAGGTTGTAAGTTGGGTAGTTTTTCATCACATCCAAGACAGAGTCTATTTTGTTTTTATAAAAATCAATGACATTCGACTTGTCGAAAGCGAAGTAAACGTTAGGAATTTTTACGCGTTTGCGGCTGATTTGGTTTAGGTAGAAAACTTCAGTGATGGTGTCGCGGTCTTCATCAAAAGCCACGGTGATATTATCAATGCTCGGCATAAATTTTTCTTTAGTGCCGTTAAACTTATAAGAGGTACCCCGCTTAACCGAATAGGTAAATGCATTGGCATCGGTAATGTTGTTGCCGATTACCGAAAAGTTGTCGCCTGTGGCTTCAAACAAAACCACTTGAACACCTGACAATGGTACTGAATTGGCATCGCCACGTTTCACATAAATTCCTTTGAAAGTAACACCGTGTTGCATGGTTACCGACCATATATCATCGCAACAAGTGGCGTTGCCCATAGCGTTAGGCGCAGCGCGGTTAGAAACCAAAAAGCCTTGTGTTGATTTGTCGTTCAGGGCTAAATAAAGGTCATCTGCCGAAGAGTTGATAGGCACACCAGCGTTTTTGGGAGTGCCCCAAAAGCCAGGACTACCAGCAATAGTAAATATATCTAAACCGCCCATGCCTGGATGCCCCTCGGAAGAGAAGTAAAGCACTTTATTTTTGTTATCGTAGAAAGGTGTAAGGTCATCGCCCGGAGTATTTATTTCGTTGCCAGCGTTTACAATGGCGCCAAACGTGCCGTTGCTATTGATGGGTGCATGGTAAATGTCTAAGCCGCCATTGCCACCTTTGCGATTGGAAACGAAATATAGAATTGGATTATTGTTAGCATCGGTTCCCCAAGCAGGGTGGGTGGTAGTGCCATCATTAAAGTTGAGGTCGGTGAGCTCAACGGGTTCGTTCCAGTCGAGTTCGTTCATTTTTGTGGCGCGATATAACTTGCATAGAATGCGGTTGCCCATACTGAGGCTATCAGTACATTTTGTAAAGATGACTGTCTGTTCATCGTTGCTAAAAATTGCATTGCCGGTAGAGTAGTTTGCATCGTTTAGCGGTTTTGGCAGCAGGGTACGGTTACTGTAACTGCCGTTTTTCATTTCGGCTATAAAAATAGAGCTAAAGTGGTCGGCTCTACTTTTTACAATATTGACGGCTGTGTCGGTTTTTTGCGAAGCAAACAAAACGCGATTTTCACTCAGCGGTTTGGGCGAGTAATCTTGAATAACTGTGTTTACGTTTCCTAGGGTTTTAACTACTTTGTTGAAAGTGGGGTACTTGATTAGCGCCAAGGCTGTGTCGCAACCAGCTAACTCTACATTGGCTAAGCCTTTATATTTAGCATCTGAAGTGGCATTGATAAAGGCACTTAATGTTATTTTAGCCTCTTCATATTTGCCGTTCATCTTCTGCATTTGCCCGAGGTAAAAACGGTCGTTGGCATAGGTATTTGGGTTTATATCTACTACAACTTTGTAGTATTTCTCTGCGGCTTGGTAATCGCGCAAGTTATGTTTGACAGTGGCGAGCAAATGCGCAATGCGAATTTTGTCGGGCTTTTGGTCGTAGGCGTCTTGTAGGTATTGCCCAGCATTGTAATAACTTTGGTAATCACCTTGGTTCATTTTCTGCGCTGCCATTTTTACCTTTTTGCGCCATTTAGCATTTGGGTATTTCTGAATATTTGTAGGTTTTTTTGTTTCTTGCGCAGCAGCAAAAAGGATAATCGGTATAAATAAGAATAAGAGTAAATATTTCATAATTCAGAATTGTATTTTGGTATGATATTTTTTCAATGATCTAGGAGGATTAGTATCTTGGATTATAAAGGAAGTTGTCATCAGGTTTTGCAGAAAAAAGTTTGCCTACGTAGCTGAGTGATAATTCTAACCCTTGAGGCAGGGTGCCACCATTGTTTCTGTGGTCACCATATTGTTTGGTTAAGTGTACATCATAAGAGAAGCCAGCTTTAAAGCCTCTTACTTCAAAACCTACTTTAGGAATCAGCGAATAGTTGCCGACATTCATTCTGTTCCACAAGCCGAGAAAAAGTGAGGCGCGCTTTGCTGGATCTTTGACAATGTGAATGCCGCCCGTGATACCAAAATTTGTTTCCATAGATTTTGCTTGTCGCTGAAACATAACCCCAGGAATGATTACTCCTTTATCGCTAATATCAAACTCAAAACCTCCATGCAGGGTGTGTCTGAAGGGAAGGCGGTAGGTGTCGGTATTGCTGTTTAGAAATTCTTGTTTAAAGTTGGTGGCATTGTTGAAAGAGTAGCCCACGTGAAATCGAATTCCTTTATAAAACTCGGACTTTAAGAATATGCCGGTGTTAAACACACCTTTAATACTAGTACCGGTGTTGTATGACTCAGGATTTAGGTTTGGGTCGTAATTCATATTGGCATCATAGCTAGCGCCAAATTGATATTTACTAAAATCCATCTTAGTCATTGAAACACCTCCTTGAAACCCAATACCCAATTGAAATAAGCCTCTAGGTCCAAAGCCCATATTGTAAGCCACCGAGCCAAGTATCTGATTTTGGTTGAACGTTTTTCCGTTTTGCATATCGTTGATAAAAGCCACCCCCACGCCTAAAGCACCGTGTTTTATCTTTTCTTTGAGCAGAGAAAAGTCTAGGCTGCCAGAAGGCGTAGAAAAAGTAGGGTTATTGCTGGCTAGCCCGGGCCACTGGTTTCTGTAAATGCCTGATATGCGATAAAAGCCGTTGAAACTGCCAGTCAATGCTGGATTTAGCGTGAGCGGAGAAGCATAGAACTGAGAGAAGTGAACATCTTGCGATTGAACTGCAGTTGTTCCAAACATTAGCGCCACAAGCAGGAATAAACCTACTTTAATGCTTTTAGTATTTTTATAATGATTCATAAAGAGATATTTTTAGTAATGAATTAATGTAAAAGAGCAAATGAGCCGTTCATCTTGTAGTCTATGTTGACAGTTGGGTTATTGTCGTCAGGTCCCTTGATGATGATGTAGTAAATGAATGTTTCGGAAGGCTGCATGGCTCCATTAAAAGTGCCATCCCAATAGCCGTTGCCATTGTAAACCATTTGACCCCATCGGTTGTAAATTCTCAATTCAGATATGGTGTAAATAGTTTGTAATACTTTGGGAATTACTGGACCGAAAACATCATTCAATCCATCTCCGTTTGGAGAAAAAGCATTTGGCATCTCTGGTTTTACGCGAGGAAGAACGGTTAGATTGACTGTGCCTGAGGCGATACATCCATTGGTTAAATCGGTAGCTACTACCATATAGGTGATAGTGCTAGCTGGAGCAATGACGCTCGGTTGTTTTAATGTTGAGTTGTTGAGGTAAGTGTTGGGTGTCCATTCATAGCTGAAGTTGCTGCTATAGCTTGGGCTGGCATCAAGTGTGGCGTTTTCTCCTGCAAGAATTGTTCCTGAGCTTGGAGTAGAGACTGTAGCGGCAACAGTTAAGCAACGAATGTCAATTAGTACCGTGTCGCTCGCTATGCAATTGCCCGCACTGTTCACGGTGACTGAAAAACTACCCGAAGAGGTAACGATAATGCTTTGCGTAGTTGCACCAGTTGACCACAAGTAGGTTCCCGTTGCAGTTGTGGATAAAGTAACAGATGTGTCGCAACTGCACAAGTTTTGATTGTTTCCTAAATCTACAACCGGAGCTAATGTGGTAGTAATGGTGATAGAGTCAACGCCTTTGCAACCATTGCTATTTGTTGCTGTAACGCGATAGGTGCCTGAATTTGATACGGTGATGCTTTGGGTAGTTGCATTGTTGCTCCACAAATATGACGTTAACTGATTAGCACTAAGAATTACTGAATTACCTTGGCAAAACGTGGTTGCTCCATCTGAAGTCATAATAACTAACGGATTTGGATTAACCGTGAGCGCAGTGATAATTATGCTATCGCATCCGCTATTTGTGTTCAGGGTGTCGCGGTAAGTTCCTGCAGTCTTTCTAAACGCTCCGGCAATGAATACGCTGTCGCCATTACAGATGGCAGATAGCAAGTTGG
>CAZKHZ010000202.1:0-1133 GCA_964552715.1 uncultured Chitinophagaceae bacterium
AGCAGATGCTCATACACGAAAGTCTGGCATGACTACCTCATTAAACAAACAAAAGGCAAACTGAATCACTTAAAAAACTTATGACGTTTGAAGACTTCATTCTAAGTAATACATACTTACTTAAGGGCATTATGCCAGAAAAAATTAAAGAGACTTCTATATATCCGAATGAGACTACAAGTTTTTCAAGAAAGAAACTTCGACAAAAGAGACAGGAACTTAAATTGCTTCTAAACGCAAACATTTAGGAGTTGATTCAAAAGGAATTCAAACAACATCAAAGTATATAGGCAGAAGTCGATGAAAAGACATCTGATGGAATAGATTACCTTAAGACTTTCCTTTCTGCTCTAAATAATTGGCAAATCAACACTGAGGCAGGCAATTTTCTAAAAAGTGAACTGCCAAATCAATATCTATTAAACTTGACTTTGCATTGTATGGATTCTGTGGTTTTCCAACTGTGATGACTAGAGAATTTGCCATATCAAGGATAGAAAGACAGATTCAAGAAACAAAAGATGAAATTGCTAATTTAGAGATACAGTTGCCTTTGGTTATTGAATATGAAAAACTGATGAAAGAATATGTTTTGGAACTCAAGAAAGATGTAAAACAACTCTCGGTTACTTAGTAAAATAAAACAAAAACCCCTTCAACATTACTGCTGAAGGGGTTTTGTATTTGTTCAAAGCTGATAGCTGTTGGCTAAGGGCTTAGTACATTCCGTCCATTCCACCACCTGGCATTGCAGGCATGGCTGGTTTGTCTTCTTTTTTATCAACGATAACTGCTTCGGTAGTCAGTAACATTGATGCGATAGAAGCGGCATTTTCTAAAGCTACGCGGCTAACCTTTGTAGGGTCAATTACGCCTGCTTTTTTCAAATCTTCGTATTCGTTGGTGCGGGCATTGAAACCGTAGTCGCCTTTACCTTCTTTTACTTTTTGCACTACAACGCTGCCTTCTAAACCTGCGTTTGACACGATGGTACGCAATGGTTCTTCAATAGCACGTCTGATGATTTGGATACCTGTGTTTTCGTCATCATTTTCGCCTTTCAATTTCTCTAAGCCAACTGATGCGCGAAGGTATGCAACACCACCACCGGGTACGATGCCTTCTTCTACGGC
>CAZKHZ010000202.1:1143-6021 GCA_964552715.1 uncultured Chitinophagaceae bacterium
CGTGTAATGCATCATCTACACGGTCTTTCTTTTCTTTCATTTCCACTTCGGTAGCTGCACCAACGTAGATTACAGCAACACCTCCGCTTAGTTTAGCCAAACGCTCTTGCAACTTCTCTTTGTCGTAATCTGAAGTTGTTTTTTCGATTTGAGCCTTGATTTCGTTTACACGAGCCACGATTAATTCTTTTTCACCTTTACCGTTTACGATAGTGGTGTTGTCTTTATCAACGGTGATTTTTTCAGCTTGACCAAGGTAAGTGAAGTCAGCATTTTCTAATTTGTAACCTTGCTCTTCGCTAATGCTGATGCCGCCTGTAAGGATGGCGATGTCTTTCAACATTTCTTTTCTGCGGTCGCCAAAGCCTGGAGCTTTAACGGCTGCAACGCGCAAAGTGCCACGCAATTTGTTTACAACCAATGTAGCAAGGGCTTCGCCTTCTACTTCTTCGGCAACAATCAACAACGGACGACCAGCCTGTGCTGTTTTTTCAAGAATAGGCAACAACTCGCGCATGCTGCTTATTTTTTTGTCGTAGATAAGAATAAAAGGATTCTCCAACTCAGCCTGCATAGCTTCTGAGTTTGTAACAAAGTAAGGAGAAAGGTAACCACGGTCAAATTGCATACCTTCTACAACTTCAACATAAGTTTCGGTTCCTTTAGCTTCTTCTACAGTGATAACACCTTCGGTAGTTACTTTCACCATAGCATCTGCAATCATTTTACCGATTTCAAAATCGTTGTTTGCAGAGATAGTAGCGATTTGCTCAATTTTTTTGGTGTCTTTACCTACGTTTTCGCTGATGCTTTTTAAGCCTTCAACTACAACTTTCACCGCTTTGTCAATACCGCGCTTCAAATCCATAGGATTTGCACCGCTTGCCAAAGTTTTTAAACCAGGACCTACAATTGCTTGTGCCAAAACAGTAGCAGTAGTAGTGCCATCACCAGCTTGGTCGGCAGTTTTAGAAGCTACTTCTTTGGTCATTTGCGCGCCCATGTTCTCAATAGGATCTTCCAGTTCAATTTCTTTTGCAACTGTAACACCGTCTTTCGTGATTTGCGGAGCACCATATTTTTTGTCAATTACCACGTTGCGACCTTTGGGTCCAAGTGTAACTTTCACGGCATTTGCCAATTTGTCAACGCCAACTTTCAGTTTGTCGCGAGCGTCTTTTTCGAATAGAATAATTTTAGACATACTTCTTAATTAATTGATTTGAAAATTTGTTTTGGGATGTTGACTTTTGGATACGTGATTTTTTTAACTATCGCATATCGTTCAGTCGCAAAGTCGTTTAAAGGATTGCAAAAATGTCGCTTTCGCGCATGATTAGGTAGTCTTCACCTTCAATCTGGATTTCGGTGCCGCTGTACTTTCCGTAAAGGATGGTGTCGCCTGCTTTTACTGCAGTTGGCTCATCTTTTTTACCGGGTCCTGCTGCAACTACTGTACCGCGTTGTGGTTTTTCTTTTGCAGAATCAGGTATGATAATTCCACCTGCTGTTTTTGTTTCTGCTTCTGCTGGTTTCACCAGCACTCTGTCTTGTAAAGGCTTTACGCTTACGTCTGCCATAACTATGATGTTTATTTAGTTAAAAAATTATGTTGTGCGAAAGACTTATCGAAATACGTGCCAAAGGTAAGATGTGACAATTTTGGCAGACCTGTCAGGTACGATTGTCAGAAAAATTGAGCAATATTGAAAAAATGGGTGACGAAATGGCGGTGAGGGAAATGCAAGCTATGCGCTGTGAGCCATGAGATTTGAGAAAAGAGGAGTGAGTAATTAGTAGCTTAAACATATACATTAAGCACTCTTTTGGGCAAATGCCTTGGCGATAAAGTATTGCGCTGTGATGTAAAGTGTCATTATGCAAACTCCTGCAAGCGGCAATTGCTCGTTGAAGATAAATTTGTTTACTGCAATAATTGAATCGGAAAGCATGAATAACAAAGCACCCGTAAAGCCATTTAAGAACAAGTTTCTTGGTACTCTTCCAAAGTTGTTCATAGCGGCTAGCACCATCAATGCAATAGTTAAAGAATAAACTAGAACTGGGATTTTCATTTCAGTTGGAATAGGAGGATAAATCCAAAAAATCAAGGCAACAAAATAGGCAATTAAAGGCGCGGCAACAATTGGATTGCGTTTTAGTAATGGTGTTTTATTATCAGCAGATTTTACAAAAGCAGTGATATACAAAACATGTGTAACTAAAAAACCGCCCAAGCCTGCTAAAAAGAAATTTGGATGTTTAGCAATGCCAATTAGCGCAACATCTTCAACGCTTTTTGGAACAAACATTAAAGACACATCGCCAATCCATGAAAAGAAGAAAGCTGCCACCAATATTTTATGAATGCTAGAAAGCGTGCCAACTCCTTGAACAAAAGCAAAAATCAACACAGGCATCAATAATGGCTTGGTTGCAACGCGCAATAGCGGCAACTCAAAATACTCTGCTGAAATTTCTAACAATGCAATCAATGCATAAATCATGGTCAACGCGTTGCTCATATCTATATAATTTGTGCCGAAAGTAAGATTTCCTATGAATGTACACAGGGCAAAAATGTTTACAATAAAGTAGCTATAACCACATAAAAAGCTATTTAAAATCAATGTTAATTATACATTAAGTTATTTTTGCAAATAAATTTTTAGCACCTAAAGTGTTGATTCTATTGATGTTTCGTACTATGACAAAAATATTTTACTGTAAACCTGTATGATTTACAGCACTTAATGAAATATTTTCTATTATATTTGCATCACATTTGTAAACATAAAAACATAAAAAAATGGCAGAAAACAAAACACAAGACTCATTGCGCAGATTATTCTACGCAGGTGTAGGCTTAGCAACCGAAGCTTCTGAACGCCTTCAAGACGTGGTAGAAGATTTAATCGAAAAAGGTCGCTTGAGCGAAAAAGACGGTCAAAAAATCGTAAACGATTTATTGAAAAAAACTGAAGGTCGCAGAGGTACTATCGAACAGAAGTACAATGAGACAGTAAAGAAATTTGTTCGCCTTGGTGCATCTGAAGTTGAAAAACTTTCAAAACGCATCGAGAAATTGGAAACCCAATTGGTAATTAAAGGTGCTAAGCCTGCTTCTAAAGTTCCAGCTAAGCCTGCTGCTAAAGTTCCGGCTAAACCTGCTGCTAAAGCTCCAGCTAAACCAGTAGCTAAAAAAGCAGTTGCTAAAAAGCCTGCTGCTAAACCTACTGCAACAGCAACAACTGAAGCATAAACTTTCGTTTTGTGAAGTCAAACCGCTACCGATTATTCGGGGCGGTTTTTTTTATGCCTGAAATTGAAATGAAAGTTCTCAAATTGAAACATTTGAAACCAAAGCTTCGTAAAGGAGAGAAAATTAAGAAAACTCACCAATGGAAGCAACATTCAAACCAATTGAATTTGTTCGCAAAAAAGCGGACTGCAAACTACTTGTTCAACAGTTTCATAGCAAAGCAAAAACTGCTGTGACAAAAAAAAACTATAAAGTTTATGAGTCGGTAATGCACACATTAGTGTTTGGCAATCTACCTGACATTTTAGTTTGGGGCTCGGAGGTTAAACGCAAAGGCGCTACTACACCAGATGAGCAATTAGCATTTGAATATTATGAATTGTTTGAAGATACTTTTGGTGCTGTTGTGCATCAATCGTGGCTTTCGTACATGAATAAAAAATTTGAAAAAGGCGATACCATCATTTTTAAATTCCTGATGCTTTTTCTTACCGAAAACTTCTACGAAAGCTGGAAGGTAAGTGAGCCTCGCGACACCGTGAAAACTATGGTGCGCAATTCGGTTCTCGCATAACAAAATTCAAAAAAATATATTTTATGTAGTTCATTACAGCAATGAAGTTTTATCATTGCTGTAATGAATTTTTTATTTAGCCGAAAGACACTTTCTTCTATTCTTTTTGTCGGTTTATTCTTTCTGTTTTTACCCGGCTGCATACTCATCAAACGATTAGACAGAACACCATACACCGAAACGAAGTTTTATCAGAAAACAATTGATACAATAAATGGATTGCAACCTGCAATTAAAAATGAAAATCCATTACTCTGTGGTTGGGCAAAAGTTAATTTACAGCCCCCCTACCCTACCACCATTGCTATAGATGCAAAACGAAAAGGGAAAAAGTTTGAAGGCATTAGAGACTCAATTTATGTGCGGGCATTTGTGTTTAAGCAGGGCGATGTAAAAGTTGCTTATGTCAGTGCAGACTTGTTGATTCTACCGCCTACAGTCACAGAAATACTGGATAGCATTTTGCAACAAGATGGTTTTAACCTCAATAATATTTACCTTACGGCAACACACACGCATACAAGCATTGGTGCTTGGCATAACAGTTATGTTGGAAAGATTTTTGCTGGCAAGTTCGACCCGAATATTCCAAAGCATATTGCCAACTGTATTGCTCATGCAATCAAAACCGCATCAAATGATTTGCAGCCTTCAAAGATTGGTCACACAGCAATTCCTGCTTCGCGCTTGGTGTTTAATCGTTTAGTGGGTGAAAAAGGCAAAGTGGATTCTATGATTCGAATTGTGAAGATTGAAAGCGCAAATGGCAGCAGCGCAGCAATGATTTCGTTCACTGCTCATGCTACCATATTTCATGAAAAGATGATGCAACTTTCAGCCGATTGGCCCGGAGAAGCAGTGAAACAAATTGAGCAATCGGGCAAAGTAGAATTTGCGTGTTTTAGTGCAGGTGCAGTAGGCAGTCACGGACCATTTGAGCATAGTAAAATACAGGAAGAAGAATTGAGTTATATGGCTAAGGGTGTTGCTGCAATAGTAAAAAGTGTTTTAGATACACTTCATACTAATCAGGTAAATACAC
>CAZKHZ010000203.1:0-6003 GCA_964552715.1 uncultured Chitinophagaceae bacterium
TAATCTATTTGCCAGAATCCTACACCCAAAATGGTTTCCTCATCCCTCTTTGTGCCAACTTTAACAAATTATCTCCTTTTATTCAGCCCAAAAACCAATTCTCTCCGCACTTAGCCGCTGTCGGTCTCCACTTTTTTAACTTCTGTTTACACTTAAAAGCTGTCGGTCTTCACTTAAAGCTTGTCGGTCTGCACTGCAGCGCTATCGGTCTCCACTTAAGCGCTATCGGTCTTCACTTTTTTAACTTCTGTTGGTGCTTTAAGGCTATCAGTCTCCACTTAAACGCTGTCGGTCTCTATTCGCAAGCCTTCGGTCTTAACTGAAACGCTATCTCTCCGCACTTTTTTAACTTCTGTTTAAACTTAGACACTGTCTGTCATCACTCAAACACTATCGGTCTCTTTTTGGCAGTCAATAGCCTCCACCATAAAGCTATCTCTCTGCACCTAAACGTTATCTCTCCGTACCTTTTTAATTTCTCTTTACACGTTATACCTATCTCTCTAACTCAGAACAATTTCCCGCTCCACCCTCAACCAATTCCTAAAACTTACAACACCTGCTTTTCACCCAAGCACCACACTTTCCATTCTCTTCAGTCTTATTGCAGAAATAAAAACTCCACAAATGTGCATTACTAAAATGCCACTTATGCACCACTAATGTTTTACCTTCGCCATCTCCTTTCAGTGCCTTCCAAATAAATTTTTTGCCATGCAGTTTGCTCACTTACATTGCCATACACAGTATTCACTATTAGACGGAGCAGCTAAGATTCCCGCGCTTTTCAAGAAAGCTGTCGCTGATAATCAGAAGGGAATTGCCATCACCGACCACGGCAATATGTTTGGGGTGTTTGAGTTTGTGGCAGAAGCTGCAAAAATAAATGCCAAAGAAGGAAAGACTGTCATCAAACCAATTGTGGGTTGTGAGTTTTATGTGGTGAATGACAGGCACAAACGCGCTTTTACAAAAGAGGATAGAGATGTGAGACACCATCAGCTTTTGCTTGCAAAAAATGATACAGGATACAAGAACTTGGTGAAGATTTGCTCGCTTGGGTACATTGAGGGTATATATGGAAAGTATCCGCGAATTGATAAAGAATTAATACTGAAACACCATGAGGGCTTGATTGCAACAACGTGTTGCATTGGTGCAGAAGTGCCGCAAACTATTTTGCGTAAAGGCGAAGCAGAAGGTGAAAAAGTATTCAAGTGGTGGTTGGATTTATTTGGCGAGGATTACTATGTGGAACTTCAGCGACACAACATTTTAGACCAACATAAAGTGAATGAAGTGTTGGTTCGATTTGCACACAAATACAATGTTACCATCATCGCTTCCAACGATTCGCATTATGTAGAGAAGGAAGATTACAATGCGCATGATATTTTGTTGTGCATCAATACGGGCGAGAAGAAAGCAACCCCGATTGCAAAAGATACGGTAGATGAGGATGACTTGACCAATCACGCGCGCAGATTTGGCTTTCCAAATGATGAATTTTACTTCAAAAAGACGGAAGAAATGGCTTCGCTTTTTGAAGATATTCCAGAGGCGGTTGATAATACTATGCAAATAGTGGACAAGGTGGAATTGCTGGATTTGAAGAAAAGTATTCTGCTGCCAAACTTTCCCATTCCAAATGAATTTCAACTACACCAATCAAGTGAATTCCATAAAAACACAGAGCTTACACCAGATGTGTTGAATCAATGGGAATACCTCAAGCACCTCACCTTTCAAGGCGCGCAACATCGCTATGGTTCTATCACCGCAGATATTGAAGAGCGATTGAATTTTGAGCTTTTTACTATTAAAACAATGGGCTTTGCGGGATACTTTTTGATTGTTGCAGACTTTATAAAAGCTGGTAGAGACCTAGGTGTGGTTGTAGGTCCTGGGCGGGGCTCTGCTGCGGGTTCTGCTGTGGCATATTGCATTGGCATCACCAATATAGACCCGATAAAATACAATTTACTTTTTGAAAGATTCCTGAATCCTGACCGCAAATCAATGCCCGATATTGACACTGACTTTGATGATGAAGGCAGGGGAAAAGTAATTGATTATGTAGTGAAGAAATATGGCAAAGAGCAGGTTGCGCAAATTGTAACTTATGGCACCATGGCTGCAAAAAGCAGTATTAAGGATGTTGCTCGTGTTTTGGATTTGCCATTGAACGAAGCAAATGCTTTGGCAAAATTGGTTCCCGACAGACCAGGAACTTCTTTGGAAAGAGTGCTGACAGGCGCAATTGATGGCAAAGGCGGTTTGAAAGATAAGGACGGCTATCAGGGAGATGACATTGAAAATATCAGAAAGCTGCAAGAGAAATTCAAGAGCAACACTTTTGAGGGTGAGGTTCTGCGCGAGGCTGTAAAATTGGAAGGCACTGTGCGCAACACGGGCGTGCACGCAGCAGGGGTAATTATTGCCCCATACGATTTGCGCACAATTCTGCCAGTTGCTACGGCAAAGGATTCTGACCTTTGGGTTACTCAGTTTCAAGGCACCATCATTGAAGATGCAGGGGTAATAAAAATGGACTTTTTGGGGCTTAAAACCCTTACCATTTTGCGCGATGCAGTTGCCTTAATAAAACAAAATCATGGCGTTGAAATTGTGATGGATGACATTCCATTGGATGATAAAAAGACTTATGAATTGTATCAACGAGGTGAAACCAATGCGACCTTTCAATTTGAGAGCGCTGGCATGCAAAAACACCTCAAAGATTTAAAGCCCGATAAGTTTGACGACCTGATTGCGATGAACGCATTGTACCGTCCAGGTCCGATGGAATACATACCGAAATTCATTTTGCGTAAGCATGGTAAAGAAGCCGTAGCCTACGACTTAGATGCGATGGAAGAATACCTCAGCGAAACGTATGGCATAACCGTTTATCAAGAACAGGTGATGTTGCTTTCGCAAAAGTTGGCAGGCTTTACAAAGGGGCAAGCAGATTACCTGCGCAAGGCAATGGGTAAGAAAAACCGAGCCGACTTAGACAAGATGAAAGTGGGCTTTATGGAAGGCACAGCCAAGAACGGACACGAACCGAAAATTGCCGAAAAAGTGTGGACCGACTGGGAAGCATTTGCTGCGTATGCTTTCAATAAATCGCACTCTACTTGTTATGCTTTTGTGGCATTTCAAACGGCTTATTTAAAGGCGCACTATCCTGCCGAATACATGGCTGCGGTGCTTTCAAACAACATGGGAAATATTGAAAAGATTACCTTCTTTATGGATGAATGCAAGCGCATAGGCATTAAAGTAAAGGGACCCGATGTGAATGAAAGCAGTGTGAAGTTTTCGGTGAATAAACAAGGTGAAATTCGCTATGCACTATCTGCAATTAAAGGTGTTGGTGAAGCTGCTGTAGAATCACTTTTAGAAGAGCGAGAAAAAGGTGGCGCATTCAAATCAATATTTGATTTGACCAAACGGTGCAACCTTCGTTCAGTAAATAAAAAGTCATTAGAGAACCTTGCCTTGGCAGGTGCATTTGACGGATTTGCAAACGTTACCCGCAGCATGTATATCGAAAAAGATGAGCGCGATTTTTGCGCCATTGATTATGCGGTGCAGTATGGAAATAAATTACAGTCAAATAAAGCGATGCAACAAAACTCATTGTTTGGAGGCACGGCAGACGAAGAAATTTCAGAGCCCGTTTTTGCTAAACGCGAGGAGTGGCCGCTGTTGGAAAAACTAAAACGTGAACGAGAGGTTACAGGTATTTATTTGAGCGGTCATCCCCTAGATGATTACAAGTTGGAGATAAAACACTTTACCAACTGCAAACTCACTGAAATTGAAAAGAAGAAAGAAACCGATTTGCGCATTGCCGGAATTGTGTCTTCTACAAATACACGTGTTGCAAAAAACGGAAACACCTTCGCTATTTTTAGTTTAGAAGATTATGATGGCTCGCATGAATTTGCAGTATTTGGCAAAGACTTTTTAAACTTCAAACCATACATCACACAAGAGGGCGCATTGCTGCACATTCACGGTCGCTATCAACCCCGCTTCGGCAATCAGGAGCAATTTGAATTTAAAATTCTGCGTGTGGAGTTGCTAAGCGAAGTGCGCCAAAAGCAAACACAGTCGGTCACATTTTATTTGCAACAGCAAGATACTTCTACAGAAATGGTAGAATCGCTATCAAATATTTGCGGAAAATATCAAGGAAGTATTCCAGTAAAAATTGCGGTAGCAGATTTGGTTGAGAATTTTGAAGTGCGTTTAAAATCAAACCTCAAAGTAGAACTTTCATCACCCATGTTGTTGGAACTAGCATTGTTGCCACAAGTTGAATTAGGATTAAACAACAGTCGCCCTATTCACGAAGTGCGCGAAGTATTGATGGAAAGCGAAGACGAGTCAGTGCCTAACGAAAGTTGGGGTGAAGTGTAAGGCAGGCTACTTACCCCACCAAAACTTCCAAATTATCCCCTATGTTCTTTACTTTGAAATTCTTCAAAGCAATTTTTGCAGGACCTTTTTTTACTTCACCATTGGCATCAAACTGACTACCGTGCAATGGGCAAGCAAACTCTTCGCCATTCACCTTTAGCGATGCACCGGCATGGGTACATTTCATTTCAAAAGCATTGTAGGTGCCATCTGCTTTTTTTACAATAGCCACCTTATCATCCAAACCCTGCACCTTCACCACTTGAATATTGCCGGAGGCAAATAAACTTACAGGAACTAAAGCCTTGCCTGCTTCAACAGTTGCTTTAAACATTTGTGTTTTGGGCGCACACGATTCCGCAGTCATTAATAAAGTTGCTAATGTACCAGCACCACAAAGGCAACCTGCCGATTTGATAAACTCTTTTCTATCCATAAAATATTTTTTTAAATATACTCAACAAATTTGGCAAAAGCCTTTGCTCTGTGGCTAAAGACATTCTTTTCGGCAAGGGTCATTTCTGCAAATGCTTTATCGCCACCAGTGGGTTTAAATATCGGGTCATAACCAAAACCTTTTTCTCCGCTTCGTGCTTCCAAAATCTCCCCTTCGCACACACCTTTGAACTGATGCGTATTACCCAATGCATCTATTAGAGTAATCACAGTCACAAATCTTGCATGGCGATTTTTTACTCCGTTTAATGCTCCCAAAAGCTTATCAATATTATCTTCAAAAGTAGCCTTCGCTCCAGCATAGCGAGCGGTGTTAACCCCAGGCGCGCCATTCAGTGCCTCCACTTCCAATCCAGTATCTTCCGAAAAGCATGGACGTTTGAATACATCAAAAATGTAACGCGCTTTCTGCATAGAATTTCCTTCAATGGTGGCTTGCGTTTCAGGAACTTCATCATGATAATCAAGTTCGCTGAGCGAAGTCAAATGAATCTCCGCAGGGCAGATGGATTGTATCTCTTCCACCTTGTGTCTATTGTGCGTAGCAAAAATTAATTCCATATTTTATTAAGTCTCTATTCTCTTCTATTATCTTATATCTAAATACTATTTACTAAATACTTACAAGCCAAACATCAACTTCAAAACCTTCCAAAGTGCCGATTTGTGTTCGGCATTCGTCATGATTTTTGAAATAGGAGCCGCACGCAAAATCTTCACCTCATCTATCTCCAATACTTCATAAACAGGAATCAGCAGATTCTCGCCAAGCACCTGTGGGTCGGCAGCAAATACTAGCACATATTGCGCACCCACTATCTTTTTTATTGCCGCAATGCTTGGCTGCGCACTTGCAGCATGTATCACCGCCACTTCATTTTCGTCCACCTTCACCGAAGCGAGAATCTTAAACAACAATTCATTTTCGGGTGCCGAAAGCGTAGCATTCTTTTCATCGAACACCACCGCAACCCTTGCCCTGTTGCCACTATATTGCATCTCTACCCGCGAGAATGTTTTGGAACCGATAAAAAGTGTTTCTGCTTGCTCTATCATATTTTGAGAAACAATGATAAACACACCCAATCAATTTGTGTGTGAAAATTATGAACGATT
>CAZKHZ010000204.1:0-5819 GCA_964552715.1 uncultured Chitinophagaceae bacterium
AGATTTCGTAGTGGTAAAGGGGTATATACGCAGAAGTCTGGTAAGCACCCCATGCAAATAAAGTAACTCCAGGCGCATAGTATAGATGGACCCACAGCCACGCTCTCTGCGTATCTCTCATTTTTTGTGTTGACAACGCAGCGATCTGCATTGTCCATTAGGAAGCATCGGCCTGTCACCAAATTCGCAACTCAAAAATAACTAACAATGACAGAAGCAGATGTAAAGAAAACCTTAGATGAAACTCGCTCACTAATGAGCAAAGCGGTTGAGCACTTTGAGTTTGAACTATCACGTATTCGTGCAGGACGCGCCACACCATCTATGTTAGATGGAATTGAAGTAGATGCTTATGGAGCAAAATCTCCATTAAGTCAAATGGCAAACGTTTCTACACCAGATGCCAGAACACTAACGATTCAACCTTGGGATGCAGCCATTCTTCAACATATAGAAAAAGCAATTCTTGCAGCTAACATTGGCTTGACTCCACAAAATGATGGCAAAATTATTCGCTTGAATATTCCTCCATTAACAGAAGAGCGTAGAAAAGACTTAGCCAAACAAGCAAAAGCCGAAGCAGAAGTTGCGCGTGTTTCTTTGCGAAACATTCGCAGAGATGCCAATGAGAAGATAAAGAAGTTTTTGAAAGATGGATTGCCTGAAGATGCTGCCAAAAAAGGGGAGACAGACATTCAAAATGTTACCAACGATTACACCGCTAAGGTTGAAAAGTACCTTGAGTTAAAAGAAAAAGAGATAATGACGGTATAGTCTTATTAATCGTACCATATTTAAAAGGCAGAACTTATTTTAAGTTCTGCCTTTTTTGTTTCAAAATATTTTGTCATTTCACCTGATTCAGTACTATTATCAACTTGCCTAACGCAGTTATAAGCAATAATAAAATTGAATTCGACTTTTTTTCTGGTTAGCAGATCTAAAGTTTTTAGCGCGGCTGCAGTTGCTTCTACATAAATTTAGTTTTTATGCTGAAATAATTGAGGTTGTATCTATACTTCAATACTTCGAGTTTGAAGAATGTGAGAATCGAAGCTGTAGAGCGATTGGTTTGGGTTTTGATGTAATGATTAGCTCAAAGACTTCAAGTAAAGTGATTTCAACATCTAGCTTAAAAGTTATCAAAAAGGAAATATCAAAAAGCTAACTTCGTTGGCGATTATTTCATGCAACAGATATTCTATCATTTAAACTTCTCAACGTATGAAATTAAGTTTACGCAACTTTCTTGTTCTGGCAGTATTCTTGTTCGCCCATAGTTTTAGTCCGCTACATGCGCAGGTATCAAGCTATATTTTTGGACAATCCAGTTCTACCTACACCGAAATAACGGGAGGAACTGTGTTGGGCACAGCAACCGATAATGCTATAGGTGCACCCTCGGTTGATGATTTTGTTTACAATTTACCTGCTGCTTCTTTTCCTTTTCCTTTTACATTTAATGGAAATGCCTATACAGGTTGCAATGTAAATTCAAATGGATACTTAACCTTTGGTGCAACCGCTCCTGCGGTAGATTTGTACAATCCCATAAGTGGCACAACAGGGTATGCGGGTGCAGTGTCTGCATGGGGCAGAGACATTAATACGGTGTTTAACATCAGTGGGGCAACGGGTGAGTTGCGATGGCAGGTTGTGGGCACTTCGCCCAACCGAGAAGTTGTTTTTCAATGGAAGAATTTTAGAGCTGTTTACAGCAATTCTACTACACTGGCTTATGCACAAAGTTTTCAGATACGATTGCAGGAAAATGGAAACAGAGTAGTAATAGTATATGGAAGCAGGGCTTATCTTGCAGGCGTTAGTACTATTTCTAGCAGTGTACAAATTGGTTTGCGGGGCGCAGCAAATACTGATTTTAATAACAGAACCAATGGCACAGGTGTATTGTTTATTGCCTCTACAACAGGAGCAACTAATACTTTAACACAATCATTTAATACAGTTAATGCTACGCCAGGAATGCCAACTTTGGGTTTGACATATATTTGGGCTCCTCCTTCGGGATGCACTGGCAAGCCAACTGCGGGCATTACACAATCATCTATTCCTGATTCGGTTTGCAGCAATTCAAGTTTTACACTTTCATTATTAAATCAAACACTTGCACCCAATTTAACTTACCAATGGATATCATCCACCAATGGTGTAAACTATGCTAATACATCAGGAACTTCAAGCACCTTTGTTCCTAGTTTATCTGCAAGCACTTATTATAGATGTATTGTTACCTGCCCTACAGGTGGTTTGTCAGATACATCAACGGTGTTGTTTTTAAAATTGAAGACATTCCTAAACTGCTATTGTGGTGCGCCTTTAAGCGGCACAGTAAACACAGTAGATATCATTACAAAAGTTGTTTTGATAAATGCGGTTAATGATTCTTTGGTTCAAACTTCGGCATCAAATGGCGTAAACAACCATGAAATTTATAACAACACCCCTTTGAATATTCAAGGTGGCACCAGCAATACTTTAAAGATTACATACGGAACAGATGGCACTCAATTTGGTGCTGCATGGATTGACTTTAATCAAAACGGTGTATTTGATGCAGCAGAGAATATTGCATTGAGTTCTACATCTGTTGCAGGAGGAAGCACGGCTACTTTTACGTTTTTAGCCCCAGTTGGCAATATTGGTTTGACGAGGTTGCGCGTGAGGGGAGGAGCCGATGCTGCATATTCAGCCGGTGGTGCATGTGCCAATACTTCCTTTGGCGAAACAGAAGATTATTATGTGAATTTAACTGCTGCCTTGCCTTGTAACAATCCGCCAGTAGCAGGAACTATTGCTTCAAGTAAAGCATCAGTTTGCTTAGGCGATTCAGCTACAATTACTGCAACCAGTTTTAATGCATTTAGCTTTTTGCAATGGCAGATTTCAACAGATTCGCTTGCATGGACAAATATTGCGGGTGCTATTAACCCAACTTTAAATACAAGTGCCATTACTGCCGTAAGATACTACAGACTAAAAGTTACTTGCACCGATTCTGTGTTTACCAATGCCGTGTCAATAAAGTTAAATGCACTTGCAACTTGCTATTGTCTGCCTTCGGCAAATGACTGTACCGATGATGATTTAATTTTAAATGTTACCGTAAACAATATCAATAACACTTCGAGCTGCTCGGTAAATGGCTATAGTCTTTACACCTCTATTATTGATACATTCTTTAAGGGCGAAGATTATCCAATATCTGTAACAGTTGGTTCGGGTGGCACAGAATATGTGGGTGTGTGGATTGATTACAATCAAAACGGCTTATTTGAAACATCTGAATATACCGATTTAGGAAGTGGAAGCGGCACAACTTTATTTGGTACATTAAGCTTTCCAATGGGAGCCGTAACGGGTAATACAAGAATGCGCGTGCGTGTAAGATGGAGTACTGCATTAACCAACAGCAGTGCCTGCGCTACTTACACTTTTGGTGAAACAGAAGATTACAGTATCTACATACAAGTTCCGCCACCATGCACCACAACTACTGTTGGAGGAACTATTTCGGGCGATAGTTTAGGTGAAGCAAACAACTTTGGATTATACGTTTTGACTGGTTTCACTGGAAATCCAGCTTGGGAAATTGCCGCAAGTCCAAATGGTCCTTTCACCGCGCTGAATGTTGCTAATGACAGCTTAAGACTATTCTTAAATGCAGTGGGTGATTTCTATTTGAGAGCTAAGGTTTCTAAACCTGGATGTGTAGTTGCTTACTCAGATACTTTTGCGATAAGAATTTTTCAACTTGGTGATGAACCTTGTGATGCCATTGCATTAAACTTTGGCGCAAATGGACCATACACCATGGAGTTTGCAACAGCTTCTACGCGCGAAGTGCGCCCATTAGGGGGAGATTGCGAATCTCAAAACACTTGGTGTAATACAACTGTTCGTAATTCACTTTGGTTCAAGTTTACAGCACCTGCATCGGGCAGGGTTCGATTAAATGCTCCGGGTTTTGATACTCGCTTAGCATTGTGGGAAGCTGACACTTGCGCCAATCTTGCCGATTCTACTTTAGGTAATTACAGATTACTTGCTGCCAATGATGATGACCCTAACGCATCTACAAATAATGCAGCCTCTTTCTCGCCTTTGATTGACACGGTTAGTTGTTTAGTGCCCGGCAAAACCTATTATGTTCAATTAGCTCCTTATGATGAATTTGATTTTGATACCACAAGTTTGTTTTTGTTAGATGCAGGTATCGTGGATGCAAGTTTTACAGGATTTAGCGGGTCTGCTTATTGTCTATCTGCTTCTAATGAAACGCTTACCCCGGCTGTTGCTGGCGGTGTGTTTACGGGTGCAGGTCTGGAAAGTGTTAACGAATTTAATCCAGCGCTTGCAGGCATTGGAGGTCCTTATGTAATTTCGCATACACTATTAGGTTGCTATACTTTTACTGACACGATTACTGTAACTGGTAATCCTAGTTTGGATAGCGTTTCGCAAACTAACGTTGCTTGCTTTGGCGATTCAACAGGTGCTTTGACGGTTTATTTTTCTATAGGCACTCCACCTTTTTCGTATCAATGGAACAATGGAAAAACAACACAAACAATTACTAACCTTGTTGCTGGCACTTACAAAGTAACTGTTACTAGTAATGATGGTTGTCCTGGCTTTTCACCTACCTACACAATTACTCAAGCTACAACGGCTTTGAGCGCAACCTTGGTTGATACAGATATAAAATGTTTTGGCGAAACAGCTAATGCCAATGTAACTGTATCAGGTGGCACACCAACCTATGGTTATTCATGGAGCAATACTGTTTCAACTACATCCAGTGTTACAGCACTAGGTGCAGGTGCATTTTCAGTTACAATTAATGATGCTAATAGTTGTAGTGTTGTGCTAAGCGACACCGTGAAAACTCCAGCCTCAGCAATAACTGTATTTACTGTTGCTACCGATGTGAATTGCAATGGCGCAACAACCGGCAGTGTGGTGGCAAACGTAAGCGGAGGTGCTCCAAACTATACTTATACATGGAGTAATAATACATCCACCACTAACTCTATAACCGCTGTGGGTGCGGGCATTTACAGGGTTACAATTACTGATGCAAATTCATGTTCGATAGTAGTAAGCGACACCGTTAATCAAGCATCAGCAATAAGTGTAAGTTCGGTTGCTATGCCACAAAATGGTTCAACCAACGGAAGTATAACTGTAACTGTTAGCGGTGGCACGCCAAGCTACGTTTATGCTTGGGATAACAATTCAATAACAAAAGACATTACGGCTGTGGCAGGTGTTTATACCTTAACCATTACCGATGCAAATAATTGCACTTTCGTTTTGAAAGATACCATTGACTTCATCAGTGGAATCGGCAATGCTAACAATGGTATCAGAAAAGTATCCTTGTATCCAAACCCAACCTCGGGTATTGCAGTATTATCTATTGAAACAGATGGTGTTCAAAATGTATTAGTAGAAGTTTATGATGCCACGGGAAGGTTATTAAGCAGCATAGAAAAAGCATCTGTTCAAGTTGAAAGTATTCCTTTGAATCTGAGTGAATATTCGGTAGGTTTTTACACCGTTCGAGTAAGGCTGAACGATGCAGTGATAACGAAACAAATTGTTTTGCAACGTTAGCGCTTATCCTTTTATAATTACTCCAAAAAGCCGCCTCGCAAGAGGCGGCTTTTTGTTTTGTGGAAACATACATTCGCAATCAGTAATATCGCAGCCTATTATGAAGCGGTTCATCAAAAGTTTGTCGTATGCCCTTGCCGGAATTAAAGTGGCAGTAGGGGAGCAGCGCAATGTGCAAATAC
>CAZKHZ010000205.1:0-5619 GCA_964552715.1 uncultured Chitinophagaceae bacterium
GCGAAACCCGCAAAAAATTAGCGAGTGGAGCAAAAAAAATTACTGATGACATGAAAGAAAAAATGAAAAAGAGCCAGGGGGACATTGAAAACAAAGCCGAAGAGTTGAAAGGAAAGGCGAGCAATGAGGTGGCAGACCTAGCTAACAATGTAAAACAAAAAGCGGTCTTCGAAAAAAACCAGTATTAAAATAAAAGGTCAACTGGAAAGTTCTTACCTCCTACCGAGAAAAGGCTTGAAGGTTGACCTTTTTTGATAAAACCACTATTAGATATTAATTCAACACAGGAAAATGGGAAAGCAAATAAACTCACTACTTACTTAAATAAATACTTCGTAGGAGTTACGAATTATCCTAGTTTGAGCAAATGAAAGTTACCCTGCATTCACTTCATATATTTCAGCATACTTCTTTCTAGTGTTGTAATAATTCGATGTGTTGCCGGCTGATGGCGACTGAATCTATATTTTGTTATATCAGACAGGAAGAACGTGAATGTTGATCCAATCCCAAATTGTCCTTTTGCTGAAATAGTTCCATTGTGGTCTTGAACAATCTTCTGGTACGAAATACACGCAACCACAATCAGTACCGATGTAAGCAGAGTAAATAAAATAGTCGAAGTGTTTTTTGATACTTGTTTCATTTACTTTTTACTAGTAAATATTTAGTAAAAAATTTTCTCTGTTCAATCCCAAAGTGTGGTATTGCCAATTGATATTTAATACTCTAGTTAAATGGTTTTTCAACTCTTCAAAGTCACTTGGCTTCTTGATGTAAATATTTGCACCATTACGAAAGGTTTCTTCAATGTCTTTTTCTAATGCCGAAGTAGAATAAATAGCAATCGTAAGGTTTTTGAGTTTGTCGTTGCTCCGTATTTCTTTCACGCATTCCAAGCCACCTCTAAGGGGCATATTCAAGTCAAGAAAAATAATGTCTGGTAAATGCACTTCGGGGTTAGTCAAATATTCCATCAATTCCACACCATTATTTACCATCGTAAAAATTGTTTCCTCATTCACTTCTTCAATTGCCTCTTTAAAAAAATGACGGTCATCATCATCATCATCAGCAAGCAAAACGTTTAGTACATCGCGTTTCATAGTTTTTTGGGTTTGGTGAATTATTTAATTATATATCAGCAATAAACCTGCATTCATGAGCCCATTTGGTATTATCATCAAGCACACCATCTTCATTATCATAATACACTTCTTCGCAAATTCATCCATTTATCTCCCTTTGCAGTGAGATTCAGAGGGGGAGAAATCTAAAAAAATGAATTTTCTAAGAAGTCTAATTTATTTGTTACCTCACTCCAAGATTAACACTTTCTATCATTTATCCTAACCAATCTGCTTACAAACAAAAAAAGGCGCGAACCCCGTCCGCACATGCTTTATTTTGTGAGTTAATCTAACCATCTTTGATTTTTTTATCTCATAAAAGGCTTACTCGAATGTTCTTTTATGTATTTATCTATATGGTTTACTCGGCTGTTGTCATTAGTTGCCTATTTAACCAATCTTGTATTTGGAAATCTGTAAACAGTAATTTTTCAAATCGAACATAAGACACTATATCCAATAGTCGAAGAGTAGATATTCATGAACAAAAAAAAGGCTATGATTACTCACAGCCTTTCGGATATTTTAAGAAATAAAAATCTTAGTTTTTTGTTTCTACAATCACATACGAACCTACGTGACCCGGAACAGCACCTTTGATAAGTAACAAATTCTTTTCAGCAAGCACTTTCACTACAACAAGGTTTTGAACTTTAACACGTTCGCCACCCATTCTGCCGCCCATGCGCATACCTTTTACAACGCGGCTAGGGTCAGACGAAGCACCTATAGAACCTGGAGCGCGAAGACGATCGTGCTGTCCGTGCGTGCCCATTCCCACACCACTAAAACCGTAACGTTTTACAACACCTTGAAAACCCTTACCTTTTGAAGTTCCAATAACACTTACCTTCTCTCCATCATCAAATAATTCAGCATCCACAGTATCGCCTAATCCAGCTTGCAAATCAAAATCTCTGATTTCAACTATTTTGCGTTTTGGTGTTGTGTTTGCTTTTTTGAAGTGACCTTTCATAGCATTGGTAGTACTCTTTTCTTTCTTCTCTTCAAAAGCCAATTGGATAGCATTGTATCCGTCTAATTCTTTTGTTTTTACCTGTGTTACTACACAAGGTCCGGCTTGAATAACAGTAACTGCTATTTGTTTGCCATTGTCGAAAATGTTAGTCATTCCGACTTTTTTACCGATAATTCCTTTCATGATTATTATTGTTTAGAGGAATCGCGAATTGCTTCGGGATTCATAAATGAAAAAATACTTTTCCTTAAAAACTACGCTTTGATTTCAACCTCCACGCCACTTGGCAATTCTAACTTCATCAAAGCATCAACTGTTTTAGATGTAGTAGAATAAATGTCAAGCAAACGCTTGTAAGTACACAACTGAAACTGCTCTTTCGAGTTTGAGTTTACGTGTGGGCAACGGTTAACCGTAAAGATTTTTTTCAATGAAGGCAATGGCACGGGACCGCTTACTGAAGCACCTGTGCTTTTCACTGTTTTTACGATTTTTTCTGCGCTTTTGTCCACCAAGTTGTGGTCGTAGCTTTTTAATTTGATTCTGATTCTTTGGCTCATAAGTTTATAAAGAACGTTATATTTTAAAATGTTATTCCTCTTCGATTTTAGAACTTCTCTTACCTTGGTTTTTAGCCATGATTTCTTTTGCAATACTCTCTGGTGCAGGTTGAAAACTGTGGAACTCCATAGATGAAGTAGCACGACCTGAAGTCAAAGTACGCAATTGAGTAACATAACCGAACATCTCGCTCAAAGGCACTTTAGCTTTGATAATTTGTGCGTTTTGTTTAGCCTCCATGCCTTCCATGATACCTCTTCTGCGGTTCAAGTCACCTACCACATCACCTGTGTTTTCTTCAGGTGTCACCACCTCCAATTTCATGATTGGCTCTAACAATACCGGACCCGCCATTTTAGCAGCAGTACGGAAAGCAAGTTTAGCACACAATTCAAAAGATAAAGCATCAGAGTCAACTGCGTGAAATGAACCGTCATAAAGGCGAACCTTTAAACCATCCACAACATAACCAGCAAGCACACCTGTTTTCATCGCTTCTTTCATTCCTTTTTCTACCGCAGGAATAAATTCACGTGGAATTGAACCCCCGAAAATGTCGTTTACAAACTCTAAACCTTCTTTATTTTCAGTTGATGGTCCGATTTCGATGTGAATATCTGCGAATTTACCACGACCCCCCGATTGCTTTTTATAAGTCTCGCGGTGTGTGATTGTTTTGGTCAAACGCTCGCGGTAGTTAACCTGAGGATTACCTTGATTACATTCTACTTTGAACTCTCTGCGCAAGCGGTCAACAATAATTTCCAAGTGCAACTCACCCATTCCGGCAATAATTGTTTGCCCTGTCTGGTCATCGAAGCTAACTTTGAAAGTTGGATCTTCTTCTGCCAATTTAGAAAGCGACATACCTAATTTATCCATGTCCTTTTGGCTCTTAGGCTCAATAGCCAAAGAGATAACTGGCTCAGGGAAATTCATGCTTTCTAGCACAATTGGATGTTTTTCATCGCAAAGTGTATCTCCAGTGCGAATATCTTTAAAACCTACACCCGCAGCAATATCTCCCGCTTCTACACGCTCGATTGAGTTTTGCTTATTAGCATGCATCTGAAACAAACGTGAAATACGTTCTTTCTTTTCTGTACGCATATTGAAAATGTATGAACCTGCATCCAAGGTGCCAGAGTAAACTCTGAAGTAGCACAAACGACCAACATAAGGGTCGGTAGCAATTTTAAAGGCTAAAGCGCAGAAAGGACCATCTGTACTTGGCAAACGAATTTCTTCCTCGCCAGTTTCAGGATTGGTACCGATGATTTCTTTTTTATCTGTTGGCGCAGGAAGGATTGCACATACTGCATCCAACACTGCCTGAACACCTTTATTTTTGAAAGATGAACCACAAAACATAGGAACAACTTTTTGAGCAATTACCGCCTTGCGCACTGCTGCACGAATTTCTTCAGCAGAGATTGAATTAGGATCTTCGAAGTATTTTTCCATCAAAGTATCGTCAAATTCAGCTACTTGCTCCAACAATTTCTCGCGATATGTTTTCACATCTTCCAACAAATCTTCAGGTATTGGCACTACATCGTAGGTCATTCCTCTATCAGCTTCGTTCCAGATAACGGCTTCGTTAGTAACCAAATCAACCACACCTTTAAAGTGTTCTTCGTTTCCGATAGGTATTTGCATTACCATAGGTATTGAACCCAACATGGATTGAACTTGATTCACAACCATGAAGAAATCAGCACCTGAGCGATCCATTTTATTTACAAAACCTAAACGGGCAACATTGTAGTTGTCAGCTAAACGCCAGTTGGTTTCAGATTGAGGCTCGACACCATCAACTGCACTGAACAAGAATACTAAACCATCTAATACACGTAATGAACGATTCACCTCAACTGTAAAGTCAACGTGTCCGGGAGTGTCAATGATATTAATGTCGTAAGGTTGATCTTTCCAAGTCCATGAACAACGTGTAGCAGCAGAAGTGATTGTGATACCACGCTCTTGCTCTTGTTCCATCCAGTCCATCGTGGCACCACCATCATGTACTTCACCAATTTTGTGATTTACACCAGTATAATATAGAATGCGCTCTGTTGTGGTGGTTTTACCCGCGTCAATGTGAGCTGCAATACCAATATTTCTCGTGAAGGTTAAATCCTTACCCATGATGATTGTTCGTGTTTTCTGTTTTTGTTTGGTTATTAGAATTTGAAGTGCGAGAAAGCTTTGTTTGCTTCTGCCATTCTGTGTGTATCTTCTTTCTTTTTGAAAGCACCGCCTTCGCCTTTAGAAGCTGCAATAACCTCGTTAGCCAACTTATCGCTCATGCTTTTGCCATTGCGTGAACGGCTAAATTGTAACAACCATTTCATTCCCAATGCCAATTTGCGCTCAGGGCGAACTTCCGTTGGAATCTGGAAGTTTGAACCTCCAATCCTACGGCTTTTTACCTCTACTGCTGGGCTAACATTTTGAATAGCTTTTTTCCATGTTTCCAAACCGCTTTCGCTGGTGCGCTCTTCGATTACATCCATTGCTTCGTAAAACACTCTATAAGCGGTACTTTTTTTACCATCCCACATAATTGAGTTTACGAATTTTGTAACCATAGTATCTCCGAATCTTGGATCTGGTTGAAGATAGCGTTTGGGAGCTCTTTTCTTTCTCATTGTTCAGTTATTTTGCTGATTGCTGATTTCTTAATTAAATTATTTCTTTTTGGCTGCTGCAGCTGGTGCGCCTGCTTTAGGACGTTTAGTTCCGTATTTGCTACGGCTCTTTTTACGATTTTCAACACCTGCGGTATCTAATGACCCACGAACTATGTGATAACGTACACCTGGCAAATCTTTAACACGACCACCGCGAATCAACACGATAGAGTGCTCTTGCAAGTTGTGTCCTTCACCTGGAATGTAGGCGATAACCTCTGTAGCATTGGTCAAACGTACTTTTGCAACTTTGCGC
>CAZKHZ010000206.1:0-5533 GCA_964552715.1 uncultured Chitinophagaceae bacterium
GTTTGCCAAAGAAGTTGCCTTTAACGACCAAACCACCGAGTGGCAGTTAAGTTATGACGGACGAAAACGCGAACCGGTAAACCTACCTATGAAGTTTCCCTTGGTGATTTCGCAGGGTGCTGATGGTATTGCCGTGGGGCTTTCTACCAAAATAGTGCCGCATAATTTTATTGAATTGTGCAAGGGTTCTATTGATATTTTAAAAGGTAAAAAAGTAAAGCTCTATCCTGATTTTCCCACTGCGGGCTATGCCGATGTGAGCGAATACAACGGAGGCGCAAGAGGTGGCAAAGTAAAAGTGCGCGCCAAAATTGAAGCCATTGACAAAAAGAATTTAATTATCACCGAAATACCGTTTTCTACCACCACCACTTCGATTATTGAAAGCATTTTGAAAGCCAACGAAAAAGGTAAAATCAAAATCAAAAAGGTAGCTGACAACACTGCCAAGCATGTAGAGATAAACATCGAACTGCAAACTGGTGTGGATGCCGACAAAACCATTGACGCGCTTTATGCCTTCACTGATTGTGAAGTAAGCATTAGCGGCAACGCCTGTGTGATTCAGGGCAATAAGCCTTTGTTTACTAACGTGGATGAAATTCTGCGCATTTCCACCGAAGCCACTAAAGAACTGCTGAAGCGCGAGTTAGAAATCAAGCAAGCCGGGCTGCACGAATCATGGCACTTCGCTTCGCTCGAAAAAATATTTATTGAAAAAAGAATCTATCGCGATATTGAAGAAGCCGAAACCTTTGAAGATGTAATCGCCAGAATTGATAAGGGTTTGAAGCCTTACAAAAAGTTGTTCCGCAGAGAAATTACACAGGACGATATTATCAGCCTCACGGAAATTAAAATCAAACGCATATCGAAATACGATTCGTTTAAAGCCGATGAGGAAATCAAAAAGATTGAGGAAGGTTTAACTCAGGTAGCTCATGATTTAGAACACCTCACCGACTTTTCAATTGACTACTTTGAAAACCTGTTGAAGAAGTATGGCAAAGGGCGCGAGCGCAAAACAGAATTAAAAGGATTTGAAAGCATTGAAGTGAAAGCCGTGGTGTTCAACAACACCAAGTTGTATGTAAATCGAGTAGAAGGTTTTGCAGGTTCTGGTTTAAAGAAAGATGAATTTGTAGGCGACTGCTCAGATATTGATGATATCATTGCCTTTACCCGTAGCGGCAAAATGATGGTGTTCAAAATAGAAGATAAGAAGTTTGTGGGCAAAGACGTCATACATATTGCTGTTTGGAAAAAGGGTGATGACCGCACAGCATACAACTTGGTATATTATGATGGCGTTAGTAAGCGCAGTTTTGTAAAGCGGTTTAATGTTACGTCCATCACCCGAAACACTGAGTACGATTTGACACAAGGTTCATCAGGCAGCAAGATTTTATACTTCACCGTAAACCCAAACAGCGAAAGCGAAGTTGTGCGTATTCAACTGCATCCCAATGCTTCAGCACGCATCAAAGAATTCGATTTTGATTTTGGCGGAATTGATATTAAAGGCAGACAAGCACAGGGAAATATTCTTACAAAATTTCCTGTGCGTAAAATTGATTTGAAAGAGCGTGGTGCATCCAGTATTGGCGGTTTGAAAGTTTGGTTCGACCCAGAATACGGCAGGCTGAACCGCGATGAAAAAGGTAATTACTTAGGCGAGTTTGATACTGGTGACCGAATCTTGGTTGCTTTCAAAGACGGCAACGTAGAACTCACCGATTTTGAAATTACCAATCGCTACGAGCCTAATGATATTTATCTAGTTGAAAAATTCAATCCTGAAAAAATATTCACTTGCGTGTACTTCGATGGCAACAGCAAAAACTGGTATGTAAAGCGTTTCATTATTGAATTGAAAACCGAAAAGGTGAAGTCATCTATCATCACCGACCATAAGGACAGTAAGCTGGCACTATTCTCAGCTAAACAAAATCCGGTTGCCAAATTCAACATCCTGAAAGGCAAGGACAAAGAAAAGTATGAAGTGGAACAACCGTTGAACGACATCATGGAAGTGAAAGGTTGGAAAGCACTCGGCAATCGCCTTACACAGTTTGTTGTAACAGGAAAGATAGCCGACATTTCACCTAATGATGAACAACAACCCGAAGCCGAAATAAAAGTAGGCGACACCATTGAGTGGAATGTAAACGATAAAGCAGGTAAAAAAGGCGAGCAGGGAGGATTGTTTTAAAAAGCACTTCTTTACTAAATAGAAACGTGAATGGCAGCAAAAGCGGTAACAATAAAAGCAACAGCAAGCAAAGGTTTCATTGATTTTAAGTCAATACTATTTTGGGTGTTGGCGATTGTTTTTGTCTGCTATGCAAACTCGCTTACCAATGGCTACAACATGGATGATGAGATTGTAACCATCAATCATCCGCTTACATCAAAAGGACTTTCGGCAATTCCTGATATTCTAAAGTCGCCTTATTTTCAAAGCGATATTTACTCCTACGAGTATCGTCCGGTGGTGCATATTTCATTTGCTATTGAGCATCAGTTTTTAGGGCAGAGTCCTTTTGTAAGTCATTTAATAAATCTGCTACTCTACCTCATTCTTGTTGTAGTAACATTTCAATTGCTAAAGATGCTTTTTCCTTTAGCCAACGAAATGATATTAGGAGCAATTGTATTGCTTTGGGCATTGCATCCCACCCACACCGAAGTAGTTTGCAGTATCAAAAACCGTGATGAAATTTTAGCGCTACTCTTTGCATTTTTAGCATGGAAAGAGGCTTTAAAATTTGTGCAGGGTAAACAGTGGTGGCGAATATTATTGGTGGTGCTGCTTTTTAATTTGGCGATGGGGGCAAAGGTGACGGTGGTGGCATTTGCTATACTTGTACCTTTATCTATTTTGCTATTTAAAACTTTTGATGCCAAACGCCTTGTTGGGGTTTCGTTGGTGTTAAGCATCAGCGGTGCTTCATGGATTACACAGATACTTTTTATATATCAATTGGCTTTTGTTCTATTGACGCCTTTAATTATTGGAGTCACCTATCTTTATAACCATTATAAAACTATTTTTAAGTTATCGGAAGCAAGCCCTGCCAATGCAGAACAAGCTACCCAGTTCGATTCTATTTACAGTGCATTTAATACGGGCAATTTTTTAATTTTTGCCTTAATAGCCATTCTCAACGCATTGGTTATTTATACAGACGTTACGCCATTAAAAATGCTTGCCGTTATTGTTGTTCCCTTATTATTGGCTGCTGTAACCAAAACCCGAAACCATCTCTTTTGGCTTTTAGTTTTTGTGATTTTACTTATTGAATCTACCATCTTGTTTGCCGGAAAAGAAATTGCAGTAACAACACTCAATTTTATATTTCTGCTGTTAGGATATTTTTTCGTTCGCAAATCATTTTCCTACATTACACTGATACCTGTAATTGCCTTTGCTGCTGCTGTGGCTATTTATACCGAAGCTGCTGGCACATTATTTATGCTATTGAATTTTGCAGCCTATAGGCAGTTCAAATTTAAGTGGGTGATTTTAGTCTTAACTCTAGTTGCGCTTGTGTCTTTGGCGTCCGACTTATTTACCATTGGCCGCAAACCCGAGCATCTATTAATGCTTTTAGATTTTATTTTCCTCAATGCCATTAACTTTTGGGTCTATTCCAACAAAAAATTAAAATCATACACTGGGCTGCTTGTAGGGCTTTACTTTGTTGTAATTATAGCCATATCCTTAAGTTTTAGCAATGCATCAACTACGGTTCGTTTGCCTAACAAAGTAAAAACACAATTAGATATCACCAACCGACAAAACACCAACATCATACCATCGCAAACCTATAGACCTATATTGTTTGCCGAGTTTCCTATTGATATTGTAAATGATCCAAAAGAAATTAAAATAGGCACATCGGCTTACGTTTTGTTGCGATACTTAAAACTTGCCGCACTCCCTTATCCTTTATCTTTCTATTATGGATTTTCAGAAATAACACCCATCTCCATTTACAAATGGCAACCCATTTTATCTGTTTTGTTGCACCTGATGTTAGTTGTGGCTGCTGTGTTTTTCTATAAACGCAGCCAGCTTATATCTTTTGGCATCATCTTTTATATAATCACCATCATTCCCTTTTCGGCATACCTTTCGCCTATACCCGGGGTGATTGCCGACAGATATTTATTTGCTTCATCGCTTGGCTTTAGCATGTTTTTTATGGCTTTAATATTTTATGTGTCAAAAATTGATTCGGAAAAATTGAAGCAGCCCTTTGCTACCATTTCGCCTTACTTAAAATACAGCATTGGCTTTGTACTTTGTATATATGCCTCCCTTACTATGTCGCGCAATAGCGATTGGCAAGACCGCATCACCCTATTTCAAAACGACATTAAAAACGTGCCTAACTCTGCTCAGGCACACAATCTTTTGGCGTATCATTTAAACAGAATGGCGCAAGAAGTTAAAGACCCATTTGAAAGAAAAAAATTGATGGAGGATGCTGCTGCGCACTTCAAGCGCGCCACAGAAATTTGGCCAGAGTTTATGAATGCTACTTACGATTTAGGGCGCACGCATGAGCAATTAGGCAATTGGAATAAAGCTGTTGCTGCCTACAAAAGAACTTTTGAAATTGACACTTCTTTTTCGGACGCAATTTTTAGAATGGGTGTTGTTTATGAAGCAGAAAATAAATTAGATTCTGCAATTATTGCTTATCAGTTTGTAACAGAGGATAATCCCCTAAACATTACCGCTTTCAACAATTTGAGTTATTGCTATTTCAAAAAACAGGAGTATAGAAATGCTATTGAAACGGGCAGGCGCTCATCTTTTTACCACCCTACCAACACAGACCCAATCGTAAATATCGGCAAAACATTTTTACATATAAAAGAGAATGACAGCGCGCTTTATTATTTTGAAAAAGTATATCCCAATCGAGCGGATGATAAAGGCCTTACCGAAGTGCTTTATAAACTTTGGAACGAAAAAGGCAATATCGAGCGCTCAAGATTTTATTACAAAAGAATGCAGGTATCGGGCATGGTTAGGTAGTGATTTTTTTTTGTGGAGTAAAGTTGCTTACAACCCACCAAAGTTTTGTTGTTTCGGCAATTGCTTTGTTTAAAGTAGACCAATTGCCACCCTTTGCTTTGCCAAAACTTCGTTGAAGATAATTTGAAGGAATCTCAATTGGCATAATTCCACACTTGTAAAGTTTGGCGCAAATTTCGCTTTCAATTAGTGAGCTTTTTAGTTGCGGTTTTACCATCACTAACTGGTCTTTTCGGTAAACTTTAATCCAATTTACATCACGCAAATATACAGCTAATACATATTGATTGAAAATGCGGTTAACCCAAGTTAAGAATTTTCTATACCAAGAGTAATTTGTAAATGGGCGATAAAAGGAGTAATAAACATTATTATAAAACGAATTAACACGCATCAATTCACTTATATCAAACTGCCCATCACCAGGTATTGCGCAAACATATTCTTGTGAAGCTGAAAGGTATCCGCTTTTCAGTGCCATAC
>CAZKHZ010000207.1:0-5519 GCA_964552715.1 uncultured Chitinophagaceae bacterium
ATGTTACAGCTTTAACCAACAAATAATAGTTTATACTGTAGGTATTATAATATTAACCATTAAATATTGGTTTTGTCCATAGTTTATATAACTTAAACCATAAAATAATAGTTTATGATATATTATTTACAGTTTAGAATGATTAATATTTGTTCATACTGTATCTTTTACAATTTTACTTTACTAATAAAAGTTTATGCTGTAAGTTTTGCAAACTAAACTTTTATTTATAAGTTTATGCTGTAAAAAGCCCGTTTTAAATAAATAGCAAAATATGAGTACCGCACATCGCCTGTTGCAAAACACATTTGAAATACAAACCCGTGAAAGTCACCAGAGTGCCTATCGGTTTCTGACGGACACGCGGGATAAAATTAAGGGCAGTCAAGACCCGCTGATTGCGCCCATCAGAAATGCCTTCATACCTTTTTATGACGCATACCATAATGCAATGATAAAGTGGCTGGTGGAGAAGGGGAATTACAAAGGTTTCACTTTGGGTTTTGTAAAATCAATGAAGCAACTGAAAGTGAAATTGCCCTATTGGGAAAGCAAAGTGCGGAACGTTTTTTTGGAAGATAGCCCGGATGAGGTGGAGATTTTTCCTAAAAAGCGAACGCCTTTTTTAAGCGGAAATTACGAGCAACGAGTGAATGCAATCGGTGTATTGAGCAAAAAACTGGAATCACTTGTGCCATCGCATCCGCAGCTTACAGAAGTGTATGCAGACACGCGCGATTTTTACACGCTTTGTTTGGAAGCCCGCGATAAACAACAACAATCGGAGGGGCGGCTTTCGGGGCTTTCAGACGCGCGCGAATCGCAGCGCATCGTTACCATGAATGCCTATCTGGGCTTGGTGTATTGCGGACTTGGGCAACTGCATTACAACAACCTAAATGCGTTAAAAGCCTTTATGGACTTGTCGCTGCTGTATAAAAAAGCGAAGAAGAAGGAGTAGGGGTGGCATTGATGTTTTTTGATACTTTTGTTATATGAATCTTCAATTGCTTACTATCAAAGAAACACTTCTGCGGCTCAAGCCTGAGTTGAAGGAGCGATTTTATGTAAGTGCCATCGGAGTGTTTGGTTCGGTAGCGCGGGGCGACCAAACCGCAAGCAGCGACATAGACATCATTGTAGATTTTTCGCGCCCCGTTGGTATTGAGTTTATTGACTTAGCCGATTTTTTAGAAAGGAAATTGCGCAAGCAGGTAGATTTGGTTTCGCGCAACGGAGTGAAGCAACAATATCTGAAATTAATAGAACCCGAAATTGTGTATGTCTAAGCGCAACCCTCAACTTCTTGTAGAAGACATATTGCTTAGCATCGGCAAGATTTTAGAGTAAACGCAAGATATGACGTATGAGCAATTCCTTAATGATAGTAAAACCGTGGATGCTGTGATTCGTAATTTTGAAATTATAGGCGAAGCCGCTAACCGTTTATCAGACGAGTTTAAAGACAAGCATCCTGATATTGACTGGCATAAAATACGCGGTTTTAGAAATCGTATTGTACACGACTATATGGGAATTGATTATTCCATTGTGTGGCAAATACGCAACAAGTTTTTGATTGAATTGATAGAGCAGCTAAAGGCAATTCGGTTTTAACCAACGGGTAATAGTTTTTCGTGCCAATCAAGGCGTCTTTAGAAAATATTCAGAACCAAATCCACTCCCACCCCCCATAAAATTTCCTCAAACCAACTATTACTCTATTTTTAGGGCGGCATGATTTTAAATACAACTTTTCGCAACATCGGGCGCACACGCGAAATTCTGGCAATCCTCATCAAATATGGTTTTGAAGATTTGGTTGCCAACAGCACGCTGCGCAACCTTGTTACCGAAGGCATGCGCCTGCGATGGTTGCGCGATGAAAAGCCCGCACTAGAATACACCCGTTGGGAGCGTATTCGCATGGCTTGTGAAGAGTTGGGACCCACCTTTGTAAAACTAGCGCAGGTACTCAGCAATCGCCCCGATATTGTTCCCGAAGCATTGGTGAAGGAATTTGAAAAATTGCAAGACCGTGTGCCGCCATTTGAGTTGGCAAAAGTACGCGTCATCATAGAGCGCGAAACCAAGCTGAAAATCGAAGATATTTTTGAAGAGTTTAGCGAAGTGCCCATGGCTTCTGCATCCATTGGGCAGGTGCATAAAGCTAAATTGAAAACGGGCGAGGATGTGGTGGTGAAGGTGCAAAGACCCGATGTGCAAGACACCGTGGATCGCGACCTTAGCATATTGCGCGAAGTGGTGCAACGCAGCGACCGCTACCTAAAAAAGCAAGGCGTGCTAAATGCCGAAGAAGTGGTGAATGTGTTTGAGCGCACCATGCAAAAAGAGCTGGACTATTTAAATGAAGCTCGCAATATCGAACGCTTTCGCAACTACTACATCAACCGAAAAGATTTTTATGTGCCAAAAGCTTATCGCGAATTCAGCACGTCAAAAATTTTGATTTTGGAGTTTGTGCGCGGTTGCAAAATCACCGATGTGCGTCAACTGCGCGAGTGGGACATTAGCCCCGAAAAAGTAGTGGAGCAAGGCATGGATATTTATCTGTCGCAAATTTTTGAACACGGATTTTTTCATGGCGACCCGCACCCGGGCAACGTGTTGGTGCGCGAAGACGGCACCATCATTTTGCTCGACTTTGGCATGGTGGGGCAATTGATGAAAAAAGACAAGTATGCCTTTGCAGGAATTTTTATTGCCATGAGCCGAAACGATGCGCGCGAAATGGCAAATCAGTTTCGCAAACTTGCGGTGGAAGACAACATCACCGACATGCGGCAATTTGTGTATGACCTCAACGATTTGATTGAAGATTACGCGCACCTTGATGTAAGCGAAAGCAGCATACAAGATGTAATCACGCGGATGCAAAAAATCATGTTCACTTACAAGATTACTGTGCCGGGCGGTGTGTTTATCATCTTCCGCGCATTTGCAATTTTGGAGGGTATAGGCAAAAAAATGCACCCCAATTTTAAGACCTACGACTTTATTCGCCCCTACGGTCAACGCTTGATTACCGAGCAACTAAAACCAGAAAATTTAGCCAGCGAAGCGCAATCGCGCTTTTCAAGTCTCTCTTCTTTTCTAAGCAGTATTCCCGTAGAGTTGCGCAGCATTTTGCAAAAAACACAAAAGGGAAAACTGCATTTTGAAATTGAATTGCAAGGCTATGGCTACGCACTCAAAAAGTGGGATAGCATCACCAATCGTATCGTTATCACCTACATTATTTGCGCCCTCATTATGGGTTCTTCAATTGCCCTCTTAGGCACATACCCCGAAGAAATGAAATTCGTTTATGGCATCAACAAATGGAGCTTTATCGGCTACTGCATTGCTGGTGGTATGTTTGTGGTATTGCTGTACACCATTTTAAGAAGAAGGGTTTACAAATAGACTTCACCTTCTTTTATACTGCCACACTATCGAATCTGCGCTTTCTTTATATCCATACTTCAGCACACTGTCATCTAATTGAAGTATTTCGGCAAACTGAATTGGCTTGCCCGAAAAAGAAACTTGAACCTGTGTGTTGTTATTCATCATTTCATACACACCAAAAGTGATTTGCAGATTATTGGTTGTCGGATTGGTGTAAGAAGATTTCACCGAACCATTATCAGCAAAGTAAATTGTATAGCCTGGAAAATCATTCAGGTAAGTTGCTGTAACATCATTTCCATTTTTCGAGAAATTAGTAAGCTCCCACGCACCAACAATTGGGTCGGAAGTAGGAGTAGTTTTATTGCAGCCATAAGCACACAACAAAGTCATTATGGAAAGCAGTAGAAACTTATTCATTTTCATTTCGCATTTGCGGCACTAATGTAATACCAAAAACACCAAAGCCATTCTGAAACAAGTTTGTTAGCAGTAATCTCTTGCATAGGAAGTTGCGTTTGAAGTGCAATTGTGGTACAAAAACTAATGCAGCGACCGCAAAGCTTTGTTTAAAAGAATTATTTGACAACCTCACGCTTACTTGCCCTTTGGGCTTTTAGCTGTATGGCATATTCCAGTTTTAGTCCGTAGGTTATTTGCTGAATGCTTTTGCTATAACCAAATTGGTAATTGGGAAAATAGGAGTAATTGATATTAGATGAGCCAGTATATTCTGCAAACACGGAGGCTATCAACCCTTTGTAAATTTTGTACCCAACAGAAAAGTCAACGCCATACGAAAAGGCATAAGTTGGTTTAGGTTTGAATGATTCTATTGTAGAAAGAAAAAACGAAGGGGCTCTTTGTCCAATTCTTCCTGTAAATGTTGAATCATATAGGTATTCATCTACAGAAAGTTTAGGGGGGATGTAAATAATTACTCCAATATTTGCCTTTGGCACAAGTACAAAATTCTTTATCTCAAAAACATATCCAAAGGCAACTTTAGGATTATGGATTTGTATTCGCTCCAAGCGAACGAGGTACCAATATTTTAATCTGTCTGTAGAATAGAGTTGCGGGTTAGGACTGGGTCTTTTATTAAATAATCCATCATAATCAAAAGAGTTATTCCTAAGATTAACCTTATAATAGCTATACGTTGAATAGAAAACGAATTTACCTCGATATACAAAATTCAAACCAAGCCCCAAACCAAAGGAGTTTTTAGCTGTAGCACCTCCATTATCAATAAATTGCCTATTACTACTTTTGCCCTTGAAAGGATTTAGTGGCGCTAGTCCACCACCTTTTACTTCAATGCTTACAGCATTTTGAGCGAAGGAAATCTGAGGAAGTAAAAGAATAGCAACAAATAAGAATTTAAGGTTCACCACAAACGTAATTTAACTCTTCTAAAACTATTCTTCTTGTTGCGGAACACGCTTCATCAATTTTAGATGGCAAAGTATCCTTACAACTAATATTTGAACTATAAATTGAAGTCTTAGCCTCAAAATATCTTTCAAAACTGCCATAATCCGTAGAGCAAATGATTATTGTTCCTGAACAACTAAAATACAAATTACTACACGTTTCGCATTTTTTGCAACTTGATAAGGTTGTAAAAACTATAAACGAAAAGATTAAAAATAAATTGCGCATTACTTTTTTAAACATTTGTAACCGTTATTGTTGAGTAACGCTACAGAAACATCGTCATTACATACTTCTAAAGATTTTGATGATTCAATAACGTTGCAACTATAAACAGAATTGAAGAAATCTCTCGCATTCCCAAACGATGCCCAACTTGTGTAATCTGTACTGCATAATTTGTAAGAGTTGTTTTTACATTCTATACACTCATTAGTGCATATAAAACACTTTCTACAACTGCTTACCAATATTGAAACAAAGAATAGAATCAGGCAAAATCTCACTTTCATTGTTTAAACAGTTTATACGATTTTTTTCTTTCGCTCCATCGTCTCCCTCTTTGCCCATACAATCCTTCCCAGCAATCGTCTCGCCCGTGGCGGACGTTGCGTGCCACTGCACTCCATTCTATCCTCATACTCCAATGCTTTTATACCACAAAACTTCAT
>CAZKHZ010000208.1:0-5420 GCA_964552715.1 uncultured Chitinophagaceae bacterium
ATTCCAATTATTGCTTTAACAGCCGATGTAACAACAGTTGATGTAGAAAAATGCAAAGCAGTAGGTATGAACGACTACGTTTCAAAACCACTTGACGAACGAATATTATACAGTAAAATTATTGAATTATTAAAACATTAGACCTATGACAAATGGTAGGTCGGACAGAAGGGCAGCACATGTCTCGTCCTAAAATAGGTTGACAAATAAAACAACTTAAATTAGGACAAGAAAAAATGAAACAGTACGATCAAAATTTAAAAGAACGGGTAAAAGCAGATTACCTATTTGGTGGTGGAACATACCGCCAATTACAAGTCAAGTATGGCGTTGATTTTCGTTTGATACACCAATGGGTTCAAACTTTTAAAGGCTCAAACAGCAAACAGAAGAAGCCGTCCAAACAAAAGAATGCAAACCTTAATGAGGATTTACCCAAAGAGGTAAAGCAATTGCAGGAAGAACTTGGGCAAGCCAAGCTGTACAGTAAATTATTGGAAGCTTTGGTTGATATTGGAAAGGAAAAATACGGCATTGATCTACGAAAAAAGCATGGCACCAAGCAGCCTTGAAAGTTGAGCAGCAAGAGCCTAACCGGATTACCGGTTTGTGCTGCTTATTGTATCTATAAACATGTAATCCCTTTGGGTTTAGTAGCAAAAAATTTATTGACGCAAGATGTGCTAAGGCAAGGGGGTTGGGTGAAGGATTTTTGGAAGGGTGATGAAGACATTGTGGCGAAGGAAAGAGCTACGCACGGTGCAGGGGCAGGTGTTTCAAATGGCTATGGGTGTAGCGGCTAAAATTATGGTAGATGGCTTGCCCAGCTCGGTAGATACTGACCCAATGGGCAATTTTACCTTAAACAATGTACCGGCAGGAGCGCAAACAATTAAAGCAACATTAAACAGTCACCCAGCTATGTTTCAAACACAACCGGTAAGGGTTACAGCAAGCGGCAGCGTAAATGTGAATTTTAATTTTGTGTAAATAATAGCGTAATTGCAAGGCATTACGAGGCAATCTCCAACTAGTTTGGGGATTGCTTCTTTTTTAGAAAAAGAAAAGTATTTTAAATAACTACAAACAAAAACAAACGCCATGACGACAAAAATTAGAACAACCTTTCTGACAACACTTTTCTTTTTCACACTGCTGACAGGTTTGTAAGCACAGGATAAGTAAGAGTATGCAATCATCCAATACATTCCTCATTTCAAAGTATTTCAAATTTCTATTGACGGAATTGATTACAAAAAAATAGATGTTCCAAAAAATAAAATAAAAGGAGATACTGATGCTAATGCAGGTCTAGAAGAACTAAAGAAAATGACTGACCAAGGTTGGGAATTATTTAACACAGGACATTCTATCGGCATGAATAATTTATTGCCAATTTTCCTATTCTATCTGAAAAAGAAAAGGGCATAAAATTAAACACCTTAGTCCCGACAGGTTCTCCGCCTCCAGAACCTGTCGCGCGTTTAAACGAATACATGAGCAATCTCCAACAAATTTGGGGATAACTTCCTTTGCCCCAATGTCTCCCCACCCAAAAAATCCTTCACAGCTCCGCACCATGCGGCACACGGAGCGGAGCGGACGTTGTGTTGATGAAATGATAATTACTATTAAAGTTTGCTTTGGGCAAGTGGTGTAAGTTTTTTGTTTCCTTTTCTATCTTCGCCAACATACAGTGAAGCAACTATTATCTGCCTATTTTTTAGTTCTCTTTTCAGGATTTTTGCCTGCACAGAATCCTGTTTTTCATCGCATCAATGATGAGAATGGATTGCCTTCAAATGAGGTTTATAGCATCATGCAAGACCATCATGGTTTTATATGGTTTGGTTGCGATGCAGGGTTGTATCGCTACAATGGAGTTAAGTTTATTCAGTATCAGAATGTAGGTCAAAGGTCAGCGGCAATAACAGGTTTAACTCTTTCGGGCGATAGTGTTATTTATTGCTACAATTTTTCGAATCAGATTTTCTTTGTTCAAGGGGATAGTCTGCATGAGCTCAAATCATGGCAGGGAAAAAGCGATAAAGGCTTTACGAATATAACAGTGGATGCTAAAAACAGACTATGGGCAAGCAGCCCCAAATACCTCTACTGTTTCAACCGGCAATTGCAGTTGTGGGACTCTACCTTTCTATCTGACAATAGTTTTTATCCTCCTGCAAATATTATATCCGGATCCAGCGGCAAGCAAATATGGAGTTCATTGTATCAGAAAATATTGAGCATTGAAAATGATATATTGACATTTCATGCAGTAGAGTTTGAGAAGAATGATGATAGAGATTTATCAGCGCAATACTTCGTAGCTGATGATTCTATAGTTTGGTCTTTTTCAAGAAACGGTGCGCGTATTTATCAGAACGCAACAGGTGTTTTTAAGCAATATTTCAGCAGCTCGCTTTTGAAGATTTTGAAGGGTAAAAAGATTACTTATCTCAAAGCTCAAGGGCGGCATATTTTTATTGCCACCTACTCTGGATTTATTATTCACGACAGATGGAATGACCAATCTACATTGTTTTTTGAAAAGGAATCATTCTCTAATTATCTGCAAGATAAGGAAGGCAATATTTGGCTCACTACTTTGCAAAATGGAGTTTACTTTATTCCTCAAATGAATTTTATGGTATGGGATGTGCAGCAGAGCGGCATTCCTGAAAATAGAATTACAGATTTATTTGTTACCGATAGCAAAGTGTACTTCAGTATGCTGAACGGTCACATAGGTGTTTTGAATAAGTATGCTGCTAGTTTCAAAAGCTATTATATCGGATTGAAGTCGGACATACGTGCCATATTTTTTAGTGAAGCATTGCAAACACTATATTTCAATTCATCCAAAGATTTGTATCAGTTGAAGGAGGATAAACTTTCTATACTTCGCAGCAGTCAGCCACCATTAAAAAGGATTACTAAAGCAGATGGTTATTATGTTTTTTGTTCTTCATTTGGCACAGACATTTACCGCAATATCAATGCGACAGAAAAGCCTACAAACATTGCAAAAGGATGGTGCAGAGATGCGGCATATCTCAACTCTGGTCAGTTGCTTTTTATAGCTACTAATGATGGTGTGATTCGCTGCAAGTTTACGAATGGGGTTTTTGCGAATGATACGTTACTTGACGTAGGCATTCAATACAAGGGTTTGTATGCCGATGAGCGCACTAAGCAAATAATAGCATTGAATTTTAAGGGGAAGTTGTATGACTATAGTCTATCACCACCAAGGTTGATAGCATCTGTTCCTGCGGATGTGGTGCCTACAGATGTGGTGCTGCATAACAATAAATATTTTGTTGCCACCAATAAAGGTTTGTGGATTTACAACATCGAATTAAAGCAGTGGTCAAACGTTAATCGCATTTCTGGTTTAGCATCTAATGATATAGTTTCTATGCAAGTGGATGCTGATAAACTTTGGTTGGCAACATCCAAGGGCTTGCAGTGTATTCCCTTGGGTTACGAAGTTTCAAAGCAACATCCAAAAATTGTGTTGCGTGAAATAATAATTGATGGCAAAAAGAGTGTGTCGAACTTCATCAAGCTCAATTACAATTCCAAATTAGCCATTGGAGTTGAAGCAATTGCATACGCTTCGTTACAAAATTTCCAATTTGCTTATAGATTTAAAAGTAGTGATACAAATTGGGTGATGTCAAATGCCATAAATGATAGGATTTTTTTGTCGGGTATTCCTCCTGGTGATTTTACAGTTGAAATAAAGGTGATTGATTATTTGGGAAGATTTTCCGACAACACAGTTTCAATTTCAGGAAAGGTAATTCCACCTTTTTGGCAGCGTTGGTGGTTCTATGTTTTGGTTGCGGCATCAGGTATTACTTTTGCCTATTTTGGTTTTCTTTTACGAATAAAATCTTTAAGAATAAAGCAACAGCAAGCGGTAGTAAAATTAACGTTGGAGAATGAGTTGAAACTCTCGCAACAAACAGCATTAAAGGCGCAAATGAATCCGCACTTTTTGTTCAATGTATTGAATTCTATTAAGAGTTTTATTTACGAAAACGATAAAAAATCAGCTACAGAATATCTAAGTAAGTTTGCTGAGTTAGTGCGAGGAATTTTGACTATGAGCAGCCAACCAAAGGTTAAGCTTAGTGATGAAGTTAAGGCGTTGGAATTGTATATTCAATTAGAAGCAATGCTGCTAGAGCCGCCATTTAATTACACTTTAAACATAGATAAAAACTTGGATGTAGAAGCTATTTCTATTCCTTCATTAATCATTCAACCCTTTGTAGAAAATGCGTTTAAACATGGCTTGCGACACAAGCAGGGCGAAAAAACATTGCACCTTCGTATTGACTTAAATAAGGCTACCAACCTACTTAAAGTGAGCATTGAGGACAATGGCATAGGAAGAAAGAAATCAGCAGAATTGAACACGGATGATTCCACATCGCATCAGTCGTTTGCCACTACAGCTAATACAAAACGTTTAGCATTATTGAACCGAGATTTGGAAGAAAAAGTTAGTGTTCTGTTTGTGGACAAAATAGACGAGAATGGAGTTTCGGACGGAACCATAGTGGTATTAAATATTAAGATATGAAGCTAAGAAATATTGAAGCTATAATAGTAGATGACTCTGCGCGGGCGCGAAAGTTATTGCGATTGATGTTAGCTGAAATTGCTGATGATATACACATACTTGGCGAAGCGGCAAATGTGCAGGAAGCAATTACATTGATACATTCGTCCAAACCCGATGTGGTTTTTTTGGATATTGAAATGCCCGGCAAATCGGGTTTGCAATTAGTGGAAGAAATAAGCCGAGATATAGTACCATACGAAATTGTTTTTACCACAGCTTACAATGAATATGCGCTACGCGCTTTTCGCTTATCTGCCATAGATTATTTGCTAAAACCTATTGACGAAAAGCAACTGGCAGAAACTGTGGAAAAATTGAGAAAAATTAAATCGGCCCAGCATAATGAATTGCGTTTACAATCCATGATTCAGAATTTTAAAAATGACCAGCAAGCAACTTTGAGTGTACCTTCTTTGAACGGCTATATCTTTTTAAAAGTTGCCGATATACGTTATATAAAAGCCAATGGCTCTTACACCGAAATTTATGCTGTAAGCAAAGCTCCAATCACAGTATCTAAAAACTTAAAATACTTTGAAAGTGCCTTGGTATCTTTTTCTCAGTTTGTTCGCGTTCATCGTTCTTGTCTTATAAATGTGCAACAAATAAAGCGCTTTGATAAAACGGATAGAGGATTGATTGTAATGAATGATGATGCCGAAATTGATTTGGCACGGGATAGAAGAGATGAGTTTTTTAAACTGTTAGAAAAAAATACCTTGTAATTCCATTCACAAACCCAAATGTGCAGTTCACAAAACACAAAATGTATTGCCAAATA
>CAZKHZ010000209.1:0-5314 GCA_964552715.1 uncultured Chitinophagaceae bacterium
TTATAGTACTTCTGGAGCCAATGAAATGATTTTCATAAATTGCTTATCGCGCAATTCGCGGGCAACTGGTCCAAAGATACGTGTGCCGCGTGGTTCATCTTGGTTGTTCAACAACACTACAGCGTTGTCGTCAAAACGAATATAAGAACCATCTTTTCTGCGAATATGTTTGGTGCTGCGCACAACAACTGCTTTGCTTATAGAGCCTTTTTTTACGCCACCTGTAGGCAATGCTTTTTTAACAGTAACAACAACCTTATCACCAATGCTGGCGTAACGTCTTTTTGAACCGCCTAATACACGGATTACAAGCACTTCTTTTGCTCCACTGTTGTCGGCAACTTGTGCCCTACTTTCCTGCTGTAACATTTCGTTTTAGTTTATATTTATTCTAACCTATTGTTCGAAAATTATTTAGCGCGTTCAACCACTTCCACCAATCTCCAACGCTTAGTTTTGCTCAACGGGCGAGTTTCCATGATGAGAACAGTATCACCTGATTTGGCATCATTTTTTTCATCATGCGCTTTGAACTTTTTAGTTTGCTTGATGAACTTTCCGTATATAGGGTGCTTTACTTTACGCTCGATGGCAACAGTAATTGTTTTATCCATTTTGTCGCTGGTAACAAGACCTACACGTTCTTTTCTGAGATTGCGTTCCATTTTTATGCCTTCGCTGTTTTACGTTTATTGAATTCTGTAAGCAATCTTGCAACATCTCTGCGCTTAGCGCGAATGGAAGCTGGATTGTCTAATGTGGTAATAGCATGTGTGAACTCATGACGTTGTAATAACGCTTTGTCTTCACTTATTTTTGCCGCTAAATCTTCAGTAACGAATTGCTGAACATCTTTTTGGCTTAATTTTTTATTAGTTCCCATAGTATTATATTAATAGTGTCTTTAGGCAATTTATTTCACTGTGGCAGCAATTTCTACTGCATCATGTGCTGTGATAAATTTGGTATGAACCGGCAATTTTTGTGCTGCCAAACGCAAAGCTTCTGCAGCTACATCGCGAGAAACACCATCGCATTCAAAAAGAATGGTACCTGGTTTTACAATAGCGCACCAACCTTCGGGGTTACCTTTACCTTTACCCATCCTTACCTCGGCTGGTTTGCGTGTGATAACTTTATCAGGGAAAATACGAATCCAAACTTTTCCTTCACGTTTCATAAACCTTGTAACAGCAATACGGGCTGCTTCCAATTGACGGTTTGTGATTTTGCATGAATCTAAGCTTTTCAAAGCGTAGGTTCCGAAAGCAATAGAAAAACCGCGCGATGCAACACCTTTGTTGCGTCCCTTCTGGGTTTTGCGGAATTTCGTCCTTTTAGGTAATAACATGACTATCGAATTATTCTTGTTCTAAAATTTATTTTCTATCACGATTTTCGCGGGTACGATTTCCACCGCCACCACCTGCTGCACCACCTCTGCGAGGCTGTCTGCGTTCTTGACCTCCACCTTCGTTGCTATTGCTACCAGTATTTACGTTGGTTGCTGCAGCAGCTAATGACAAATCTCTTTTGCCATAAACTTCACCACGACATATCCATACTTTAATACCTAATTTACCGTAAACAGTTAAGGCTTCAGAAAGAACATAATCTATATCTGCTCTCCAAGTATGCAAAGGCACGCGACCTAGTTTGTACTCTTCGCTGCGGGCAATCTCTGCACCACCGATACGACCGCTTACGCGCACTTTAATACCTTCGGCACCCATACGCATTGCAGAAGCAATTGCCAACTTAACGGCTCTTCTGTAATTAATACGCGCTTCCAATTGCTTAGCGATAGTTTCGCCTACAATTGCAGCATCAATTTCTGGTCTGCGAATTTCAGAGATGTTTATTTGAACATCTCTACCGGTTAATTTTTTAATTTCTTCTTTAATTCTATCTACTTCATTGCCGCCACGACCGATGATAATGCCCGGGCGAGAGGTGTGAATAGTGATAGTTACGCGATTCAAAGTACGCTCAATGGTTACTTTAGAAACACCGCCTTTGTTGATACGCGCTCTTAAGTATGCTCTGATTTTCTCGTCTTCAATCAATTTTGAAGCCGCGTCTTTTCCGGCATACCAATTACTGTCCCATCCGCGAACAATTCCTAACCTATTGGCTACAGGACTGGTTTTGTGACCCATGCTGTGTTGTTTTTTCCTCTGTTTTATTTAAAAAGGGGTGCAAAGATAATATTTGAATGAAGTAAAGCAAATGTTCCTGTGAAAATTTTCCAAGAACCTTTAAGCTCACCTCAAATCTTCTATGCGAACACTAGGATATTTCTTTGTATCGAAGGAGAAATAATCTGTGCTTAGCTCCTGATTTACCTTTTCTTTTAGTATTTGATAGATGTATCTAGCTCCGTTTTTGGAATACACTTTTGCTTCCAATAAGTTACTGGTAGCTTCATCAAAGCCTGCATCAATTTTAAAGTAGGAGACTTTTTTGTTTATCGGACTTAACTCTACAACGGCAACTTTTTTTCCAGCAAAGGTTTTTCTGTCGCGCATTTGGTGGGAGTAGCCGTCTTGATAGAATGAAAAGATTTTGGCAGGGGAGAATACTTCATCACTTTCTTCAAACAATGAAATTTGAACTTCCTTATCGGCAATAGAATAGGTCCAAAGGTTTTTTCCATCGCAGAAAATTTCTTGACCTTTCATACTGATTCGGAATTTATCGCCTGAAAGTGTGATTGATCCTTTTATAGTATCGGTAAGTTTTGCTTCGCTGTCGGTAGGTTTTATTTTTGGTTGAATGGCAAGCAACTGAAAATCGGCTTTGATGTTTTTATAGACTTGGTATTTGGCAGCTACTTTCTTCAATAGTAATTCCGATTCATCGTCATTGTAGGACTTTGGTTTTTCTTGTGCAGACAGTATGAATGCACTGAAAAAGCAGAGTATATATAGGAAGGCGATTTTTCTTTTGAACATAAAATTGTTTCGGCAGACAAATAAAGTGGCAATTAGCTTAATGATAAGTTAAGTTTTGTAATGGCTTATTCTTCCACAACAAATCCTTTCCACCTTTTCATGTAATCTACAAACGAGTCACTCAAATCTGCTTGGCGCAAATGCTGAACGGTGTATGGCGGTTTTTGTGGCAAGTAGTTGTTATCTTTTACTTTTGTTGGCCAATCGGGAATGCCAATGGCAGCTTTGCCCAATGCCACAAAATCGCTTCCTAAACTGATTGCCTTTTCTGCATCCTCCTTTGTCCAAATTTCTCCCGCTACCATTATTGGAATATGGTTTGGAAGTTTATCTCTAAAAAATTCGATGATGGTTTTGTTGCTATCGGGATATTTCTCAGGTTTCTTCAACGCATCCCAAGGTGAAATATGAATATAGTCGACACCTGCATTTGCAAGCTGCACGGCAAGCGCAACACTTTCGTCTAAATCAATCCCTTGAAATGTGTGTTTGTCTTCGGGCGAAAGGCGAATGCCCACTATAAATGAAGCAGGAACCACTGCCTTGATTCGGTGCAGAATTGTTAGCAATAATCGTGCTCTATTTTCGAAAGAACCGCCCCACTCATCGGTGCGCAAATTGGTGAAGGTGCTGATAAACTGATGCAAGAGATAACCATGTGCGCCATGCAATTCCACACCATCAAAACCAGCCTTACAGGCTCTTTGGGCTGCAGCTACAAAATTACTGATGGCGTTTTCAATATCGTCAATGGTTGCTTCGCGAACTTCTACGGGTGTTTTTGAAATATTCATGGTGTGCGCGCTGGCACTCCACGGTTGCTTGCCTGTTACTGCTTCGGGGCTTCGGGCTCCTCCATGAAAAATTTGCACAATTGCGAGGCTGTGATACTCATGGATACCCGCTGCCAAACGAGTTAATCCTTCAATATGCTTATCGTGAAATATGCCCAGTTCGCCCTTCCACCCCTGACCGTCCATTGCAACATGGGCGGCACAGGTTATGATAATGCCAAAGCCTTCTTTTGCCCTGCGCAGCAACCAACGATACTCATCATCGCTTAGTGTTCCGTCATCATGACTTTGTAAATTGGTCATGGGTGCCAAAGCAATTCTATTAATAGCTTGCTTGCCGGAATTTTTAAAAGTGTAAGGCGTAAAAAGTTTCATCGTAATTTGTTGGTTTTCCTGCATTAAACCACCGACAAGGTCTGCGACCATTGTCGGTGTGCTGTTATGGCAAGGTTGGTGTTTTTGGTATTGAAAACTTTGGTGGGTGGTAGTTTTTGTGTAAAAATGTGAACTTGTAGGCGAAGGTGTAACGCTGGAAGATTTGGTTTTGGTATGACTCAGGTTAATATATTTTGACCCCATGGGAAGAAAATATTAAACCCAACCTTGAGGTCTTCGCAATTTAAAGCCATCTGACTTTTCTATTTCATCTAAAAATTGAGCATCTAATAGTTTTTTACGACCCAAAACCAAAGAGCCTTTGGCAACAACGGCAATACTATTGTTGTGCCTTTTAGGAGGAAAGAAAACCGCAACTCGTTTTAGAGGAAAAAGTTCATGAATTGCCCTAATAGGAGGAACTAAATCACTATCTCCCGATATAAGAATAGCTGTGACATAATTATTTTGATAGGCATCTACAAGCAATTGCGTAGCAATATTTACATCAGTCATTTTTTCATTTGCCTCGGTCCAAATATTGCCGCATCTTCTGCATTCTACATTGTTATCTTGAAATTTACCATAGTATATCTTAACTCCGGTTGTCTCCAATGCTTCAAGATAGGTTGTTTGCCTTTTGTGCTTGTCAGGATTGTTTATAATGCGAGAAGTAAAATACTTGACTGCAACTAATTCCTGTTCGGGTTTTAAATAGCTTTGAACAAGCCTCTTGATGTCTAACCATTTTAGAGAGGTAAATTCAGCTTACACCATGCCAAAATACAAATTATAGCCATCAATGTAGGCTATTACTCTGTCTTTTTCCTTGCTCGTACTTGATTCCATCAAAAAGTGTTTGTATTTGTGCCGAACAGCGCAAAAGATAGCATCTTTGGTTTGACGCTCTGGCAACGGGGCGTTTATTTTTTGTGGCAGTTTGTATCTTACTTTTGTTTTACTGCTCACCTAATTTATTACCTCCTCAATTGTATCTGAGAACATGTAAAAGGTGTCCACAAAGTTATGATAGCTATAAGCTATTTTCTTGGCGGGGGACTTACGCCCAGATGGGTATTTTTTAGCAAATGGTGGGAATGGTCTTTACCAAATGAAAAGGCTGAACTTGGGTGGGAGTGCGCGAGGGGGTGAAGTGGAAAGCCCACAGCGAGGAACGAGCGAGGACTTGTA
>CAZKHZ010000210.1:0-3173 GCA_964552715.1 uncultured Chitinophagaceae bacterium
TATTTGTGCCATGAAAATTCAGGCAATTTTAGGAAGGGGAAAGAAAAAAGACTTTTGGGATTTAGCTGAGTTGCTCAAATATCACTCTCTTGAACAAATCATGCAATGGCATAAGCAAAAATATCCAAGTCAAATGCTTGCAATTAGCATCCCTCATGCTATCACCTACTTTGACGATGCGGATGAAAGCGAAACACCGGTTAGCTTAAAAGGTCAAACTTGGGAAAATATCAAGCGCGATATTTCTAAAACCGTGAGTGACTTTTTGCGTTGATTAAAATTTATTGCAGCAAATAACCTTTCAATAATTCATAGTCTGCTTTCATTTTGATAGCAACCTTTTCTTTATCTACTAAAGAAGATAACCTTTCAGGAATAAAAGGGGAAATTCCAGTAGCGTCTTGCACAACATCACCAAACTTTGCAGGATGTGCAGTTTCAAAAAAGATGCAGGCAACGTTAGGGTTCGCCTTTTGATATACTTCAACAGCGGCATAGCCTACAGCGCCATGAGGGTCTAGGGTGTAATTGAATTTTTCATACACATCTTTCATAGTTGTGCGTGTCGCATTATCTGTAAATGCGTAGCCAACAATATCTTGCTTCACGGCTTCATTATCGCAGTTATACAATTCCATGATGCGGCTGAAGTTGCTGGGATTGCCCACATCCATTGCATTAGATATGGTTTGCTGTGACGGACGAGGTGTGTAAGTGCCCGTAGATAGATATTGTGGAACAACATCGTTTGCATTGGTAGCAGCAATAAACTGGTGAAAAGGCAAGCCCATTCTTTTAGCAAATAAACCTGCCGTCAGGTTACCAAAATTACCGCTGGGCACGCACATCGAAACTTCCGATTTGCCATGTTTTTCTACATACTGCGCATAAGCCCAGAAGTAATAAAACGATTGCGGAATCAACCTTGCTAAGTTGATAGAGTTAGCAGAAGCAAGATTGATTTTTGCTTGCAAATCGCTATCTGCAAAAGCTTGTTTCACCATGCGCTGACAATCATCAAATGTGCCTTCAATTTCTAGAGCCTTGATGTTGCCGCCAAGCGTAGTGAGTTGCTTTTCTTGCAACAAACTCACTTTGCCACTTGGATAAAGAATGGTAACGCTAATGTTAGGCACATTCCAAAAGGCATGGGCTACTGCACTACCAGTGTCGCCCGAAGTTGCTACAAGAATGTGAATTTGCTGATTGTCATCTTTTAAAAAGTAGGCAAACAACCTTGCCATAAACCGCGCACCCACATCTTTAAAAGCAAGCGTGGGTCCATGAAATAACTCAAGGGTGTAAACATTATCGTGAAGATACACCAATGGAATTTCAAAGTTCATAGCATCCTTTACAATGCTTTGAATTTCACGCTCAGCTACATCTTCATTCAAAAAAAGCTTTGCCACTTCAAAGGCAATTTCTTGTAATGAGTGTTGGTGAATGTTTTCTATAAATCTAGCATCCAATTGCGGAATAAATTCTGGCATAAATAAGCCGTCACTGCCTTGAATACCTGTCAACACCGCTTCTTTTAGCGGTACCAGTTTTGATTTATTTTTGAGGTTGTAATATTTCATTTTTTACTTGGTAAAACTTTTAGAATTGTTCTATTACCCGAGCGCCTTCATCATTAATTTTTGAAACATAAATTGTACCTTCTAAGCCGATTTTGTTCAGAGCGACTTTCATAGCTGCTCCAGCATTTTCTGCAATTTGATTGGAAGTAGCCAATGCAAATATTGAAGGTCCTGAGCCAGAGATACTGCATCCCAACACGCCACTTTCTAAAGCTGCAATTTTCACTTCTTCAAACCCTGGAATTAGTAAAGCACGCATCGGCTCTACAATTACATCTTGTAGCGAGCGACCAATAAGCGCGTAATCTTTTTGCATCAGCCCGGCAATTAATCCTGCAAGATTACCCCATTGCTGTATAGCATCTTTCATGGTGATTTCTTGTTTCAAAACCTTGCGTGCATCTTCTGTGCGCAATTCAATATTTGGGGTAACTATTACACAATACAAATTGTCGGGCGATGGAATTCTGATTAAATCCAGAGGAGCATAACTGCGAATTAATACAAAACCGCCCATGATGGCAGGAGCCACATTGTCGGCATGTGCTGCACCACAGGCAATTCGCTCGGCTTCCATGGCAAAAGGCACGAGTGCTTCGCGCGAAAGTGGCTTGCCTAATAACTCGTTGATGGCAACCACCGCTGCCGCAGAACTTGCTGCACTGGAACCCATGCCACTGCCAAGCGGAAGATTCTTTTCAATGGTAATTTCAACGCCTTGGGTAATATTTAGCTGTTTTAAAAAAGCATTTACTGCAACACCTGCAGTGTTTTTTTCGGCTGCTTTGGGTAGCCTGCCACCGTCTCCAGATATTGAGGTAATTACGGTGCCTGGCTTGTCTGTCAATTGCATGGTTATTACATCACCCGGTGCATCTACCGCAAAGCCCAACACATCAAATCCACAAGCTACATTAGCTACAGTTGCTGGCGCAAAAACCTTTATTGATTTAGCCATTATTTAAAAACCTTGTTTGGCGCAAAGAACTAAAATTTTCGGGCATTTGTTTTGATACATCGCAAATAACTGTGTATGAAAATAGCCTATTTCCAACCCTTCAATTGCATCACGTTCTTTAACGAATTTGATAATTACATCAGCAGCATAACATAAATTTTAAGAGCCCCTCAGCGTGTGCAGAATGGCTGGCGAAAAAATACAACACCTACGCTGCATACACAGAAACCCCTCTGTAAGTTTTTACATGTCACGCCTGAACGTGCAGAATGAACCTGTTGAAAACTACAGAAGAATCTTGTACATTAACAGTCAATGATTTGTGAAAATTGCTGTAAAAAAACAAGACGGTGATTTCAATTGTCCTTCTACATGGCAACATGTTTAAAAAAATGCTTTTGACAATTGAGAAACAAGGGTTGTTGCCCCCCCTGCGCGATGCAATCCACAACTTAACGCTAAGTATAGTTTTATGGGAGAGATTGTATAAAAATTTTAACCGTAAAAATCTCTTCAATAGACTGCGCGTTCAAATTTTTTATGCATCAAAATGTGAAGGGCTAAAACGTATTGTTTGGATAGGCAATATCATTCTTGATTTTTAGGACTTAGTGTGTTGAATAAAGAACAAA
>CAZKHZ010000210.1:3273-5288 GCA_964552715.1 uncultured Chitinophagaceae bacterium
ACAGGGTGGGAAACCCTCTCTGAAAACCCACGCCTGTCTGTATCTTAAATCTTTATCATCTTAAACTTTTATGTTTTTGATGTTGTGAGGAGGTTTTGCCTTATTTTTTTTTGTTGAATGATAAAGAACAAAACAGGGTGGGAAACCCTCTCTGAAAACCCACGCCTGTCTGTATCTTAAATCTTTAATTAGTTTCTTACCACAAGTTTTTTTGTATAAATCTGTTCAGGTGTATTTATTACTACCAAGTAATTTCCTGATGATAAATCCGACACATCTAGCCTGTATGAATTACTGCCTTTTCTTAGCAATACATCACCCTTTTTCACCTCCTGCCCTAAAGTATTTTTGAATTCAAAAGTTACTTTTTGGTCTAGTGCCGAGTATATCTCTACGTTAGCAATGCTGCTAGTTGGGTTCGGTATAAATTCACCGATGCGTTGTTGTTTGTCGCCACCCAATTGCGCGGTCACCACTTTAGAGTATTCCGAGGCACCATCGTTGTCAATTTGCTTTAGGCGGTAGTAGTAGCGTTTTCTTGCTTCCACATTTTTATCGTTGAAAGTGTAGCTGTGCATCTCAGTGCTGTTTCCATTGCCCGGCACAAAACCAAGGCTGCGATATTCTTCGCCATCTGTGCTGCGCTCTACAAGGAATCCGCTATTGTCTATTTCAGTTTCTGTAGTCCATCTTAGCTGGATATATTTATTGTCCGCTGGCACAGCTTTAAATTCGGTCATCTTAACAGGCAGCGAGTTTCCGCCACCTTCACCTATACCCCATTGCGAGAAGTGAGTGATACCTCTGACTACCAACTTACCATCTACAATTTGATTGCCCGATACTTCGCTTGCGACATTCCAGTCTTGAGCCTGAGTTGAAGTATCATGTCTTGTAAGCACTTTAAAGTTATAGTTTGCAAGATTCGGGAAGCCATCCAAGTGGAAAGTCAATTCGTAATCTCCGCTTATGCCCCCTCCAAACAAAGGTTGTTGGTCTGGTTCAATCAACCAGATTCCTGCTGGGTGCACAGAGTTGATGTTCACGCCATTGAAGTTTAAATCTAAGCCTTCATCGTCTCCTGGCTTATTGATGAATTGTACTTTTAATGAAGTAACTCCACCTGTGCCTCCGCGAGCTTTAATATCCACTCGTGCATATATTACATCATCACCCACCGGGAATGAATAAGTATTAGTATCGTTAATTGCGCGCTGCAAGATGCCGTTGATGTAGTTATCCTCTCCAAAATTTGCAATTGCAGCAGCAGATGGATTAGTGATACTTATTAGATTTCCGTTTGTGTTTACAATACCATTGTTTAAGGTTAAAGTTCCGGATACGGTTACAGTATCCTGCAAAGCGATACCATCGGGTGTAGTATTATTGATAACCAACGTTTGGTAATCACCTCCGCTTATTGCAGCTACATTGTTTCCAATAAAAGATATTTGCGCATCATTTGGATTGAATGTGCCATGGTTTATAAAATCACCAAACACATTTAATGAAGTGCCAGAGCCAAACAAAGTCAAATCTGCATCATAAGCAATTTCAATTTGTTGTGTAGTTGCCGAGCCTGTTGCTATAACGGGCTGCGTCATCATTTGATTTGGTGTGATTACAACATTTACAGTATCACTAGGTACTGCATTATTGTCCCAGTTGTTACAATCGTACCAATCAGAACTGCGCAAACCAAGCCATCTTGCTAGCCTGCCATAGAATGGCACCTCTACCAACGCTTGAACATTTGACAAATTTGCTACCGTGTTGTAACAGCCACTACTAGATACTTGCACGACTTTGTAGGTTGTAGAAATAAAGGGACTAACTGGATGATAGTAGATGGAATTTACAATGTCTTCAATGGTATCATATTGCTGTGTCCATAAATTTTGAAGAATACAAGTAACAGGGTATGTAGTTCCGCTAAAAGTAAGTTTAAGGTTAAATGGTTCGCCCTTGCATTTTTTTCCTCCTTGAATGGTAGCATTAATTTGAGCATTAGAGCC
>CAZKHZ010000211.1:0-5243 GCA_964552715.1 uncultured Chitinophagaceae bacterium
CAAGTCTTCTGCCGTTTCTTTGCAGGAGGTTTTATGCAAAGCCCATGAGTACATATTTTCTGAGAATTCCTCCACCCAACTATTGATAGTGGATAGCGTATTTTTGTCATCAATTATGTTTTGCATTAGGTGAATATAAAACTTTATCTACAATGATGATTCTGTAAGACATTGTTGCAAATGTTAATCGCTGTCTATTTTCTATTTTCTTTGTCGTCAATAAAGTTCAACTCTGTAAAACCAAATGACGTTTGAAGAAACATACAGTAAGTTTTGCAAGTTGGTTTTTAACTTGGCTTTGCAGTATGTGCAGAACACAGAGGATGCCGAAGAAATTACACAAGATGTTTTTGTATCTATTCATCATTCGCTACAAACGTTTCAGCAAAACGCACAAATCCAAACTTGGATTTATCGCATTACAATAAACAAGTCATTAGATTTTATAAAAGCAAGGAACCGCAAAAAGCGGTTTGCTTTCATAACTGCTCTGTTTTATGAGGATGGTAACGAATTAAAAAATTTGACTCATCATTTCAATCATCCTGGTATTTTGTTAGAACAAAAGGAAGATTTGGAAAGATTGTTTTATCACATCAACTCTTTGCCCGATAATCAAAAAACCGTTTTGATATTGAGTAAGATAGAGCAAAAAAGTCAAAAAGAAGTAGCGGAAATAATGAACATAAGCATCAAAGCAGTTGAATCGCTTTTGCAAAGAGCAAAAACTAATCTGTCAAAAAAATTATAAGCAGCGAAGGAAAATAAGAGCTATGTCGTCTAACTTAACCAATAGATAAAAATGTAACATGGAAGACTTTCTAAAACCTCTTGATGATATAAAGCGAGTAGATGTAGCATCTTTCTTGTTTACGCGTATTCAACAAAGGATACAAAATGAATTAGGCAATCGTGTATCAATAAAAACCGCGTATTCAATAGCCGCATCATTTGCAGTTCTGTTTGCCCTAAATATTTTCATCGTTGTGAATAACAAGTCTTCAAGAGTTGAAGGGAACAACATTGCACAAGCCTTTCACTTGATACCCAACAACAATTTATACGAATGAACAAAACAAAACTAATCACCTTTATTGCCCTTGGTTTATTGCTAAGCAATTTGATGTTGATAGGCTTTATTTTTTTTAGCAAACCAAAAGCACCCCTGCATGGAGGTCCTAAAAAAATTATTGCTGAACGATTGCATTTTGATAATAAACAAATAGCTGAATATGAAAAGCTAATAATACTGCATAGAACAGAAATAAAAGCAAAAGACGCTTTAATACGTCAAGCTAAAAACGAATTATATGGATGTATTGCTTCAAATAATGTATCGCTAAAAGATTCCCTTCAATATAAATTGGGGCAACTGCAAATTGAAATAGAAGAAATTAATTACAATCATTTTTTAGACATCAAAAAACTTTGCAACCAAAACCAATTGGCAGATTACAATGACTTGTTGAATGATTTGACTAAGCTTTTTTCAAGACCCAATGAAAGACCAAGGCATTGAAAAATAAATACCTTTCATTCTTGATACTCCTTTCTTGGCTGCAAAGTTTTTGTCAGCAGTCGAACGATGTGAAAATTTCTTTTGTTGTAGCTTTTAAAAGCATTCCTATTGTTCTTCACGATTCCACTTACCTACATGAAGATGGAAGTGGATTGAAATTTGAAACGCTAAAGTTTTATATCTCTAACGTACAGTTGTTGCAAAATGATGTTGCAGTTTTTATTGAGCAAAACAGCTTTCATTTGATTGATATTTCGGATGCTTCTTCTCAAAATATTATTCTGAAACAGAATAAGCAAATTAATTTCAATAAAGTAAGATTCAAACTTGGAATTGATAGCATCACCAATGTTTCAGGAGCAATGGGTGGCGATTTGGACCCCACTAAAGGTATGTATTGGGCTTGGCAAAGCGGCTACATCAATTTTAAAATGGAGGGAGCGTGCAGCTCTTGCCTTTTGCCAAAATATGACTTTGAATTTCATTTAGGTGGTTATCAATATCCTTTTAATGCATTACAACAAATTGAGTTGAAAACCATTTCTAAAAACAACTTCAATATTGTTTTAGACATCAATCAATTTTTTACTGCTGTTGGTTTATCAAAACAAAAGCAAATCATGTCGCCTTGTGATGATGCTGTAAAACTTTCATCGCAACTTGCAAATTGCTTTAGTGTAAAATGAGAAAGTATGTTGTTGTTTTAATGAGCTTTTTTCTTTTCGCCTTTGTGGAAAAGGAAAGCCTTTTTACTGTTCCAGCAAATTTTTCGCAACCAGTTTATGACTTCTCAAAAAACCCTTTGACTGAGCATAAAGTTCTTTTAGGCAGAATTTTATTTTACGAGCCTATGCTTTCGAAAAGCAATACTATTTCTTGCGAAAGCTGCCATTCGCCATTCTCTGCATTTACACATATTGACCATACTTTAAGTCATGGAATACACGACAGCATTGGCACTAGAAACGCACCTGCTTTGATGAATTTGGCTTGGCAAAAATCTTTTATGTGGGATGGTGCAGTAAATAATTTAGACATGCAAGCACTGGCTCCAATTGCTCATCCTGGCGAAATGGGAAGCACAATAATTGAAGTAGTAGCGAAATTAAATGCAACCGAAAAGTATCGCAAGTTATTTTACAATGCCTTTGGAGATAGCACTGCCACTGGCGAAAAAACGTTGAAAGCCATTTCGCAATTCATGCTCACTTTTATTAGTGCCAATTCTAAATACGATAAGGTAATGCGAAAGGAATTAGTTTTTACTGAACAAGAGGCAAAAGGCTATTTGCTTTTCAAAAAGAATTGTTCATCGTGCCACACCGAGCCTCTATTTACTAATGGCAATTTTGAAAATAATGGTTTGTCAAGGGACTCAGCTTTGAATGATTTAGGGAGAATGAAAGTAACTAAGCAAGCAATAGATTCACTTAAATTTAAAGTTCCTTCACTGCGAAACATTGAATATTCATACCCCTACATGCACGATGGCCGATTCAAAAAATTATCTGAGGTATTAAATCATTACACTAGTGGAATTCATCAAACAAATACTTTGGCACCTCAGTTGAATAATGGAATAGTGCTTACGTCAAACGAGAAGGTGGACATCATTAATTTTCTGCTTACACTTTCTGATAAAGAATTTGTATTCGATCCAAAATATCATTATCCAAAATAAATTTAAAAGCTTGCGAAGGGTTCAATCAAAACTATCGTCTAACCAATTTGAACATTTAATTTATTGATCAACAAAAACCAAATGAAAAAAACAATTCTAACTATTGCCACTTTGCTTTCAATAGCATTGGCAAATGCACAAACCAATCCAGCTATTACAAGTTGGCTGCAAAACACTACTGTAACTGCAAGGCATTATGTGTCGGGTAATTCAACACCCATAAGCGATGCTGCCCTTGTGAATTGTCAAAAAGTACAGTACAACACAACCGATGTGTATGTTACTACAACAGGTTTGCCAAGCTATGTTACTGGTCCTTTTTTAGATGGCAATCCATCATTAGCTACGAATCAAAATGCAATATTCAAATATCCTTTGAACCCTGTTAAGAATACTGGAACTCCGGTTAAAACATCTGGTGGCAATATAGGTTTGTTTATAAATGGTGTTGCGTTGTTTGATTATAGGGATGGCGTTGCATGGAATAATGCAACAATTGGATTATGTGGTGGACCTGGAAATCAACCTTGCCCAGGTGGAATGGGAGCTACACAAGCGTGGAACAGAGATGCAATACTAGCTGAGAAAGGAGGTTTTGATTGTGCTAAAGCACATCCTGCTATGGGCAATTACCATCATCATCAAAACCCAAGTGCTTTTAATTTAGACCTAGTTGTAATTTCAAATATTTGCAATTTGTATAATGCTGATGGATTGTATGCGATAGATAGTACGGTGCATTCGCCATTGATTGGTTTTGCTTATGATGGTTTTCCAATTTACGGAGCTTATGGTTATCAAAATGTAAATGGAACTGGTGGTATTGTTAGAATGAAATCAAGCTACCTACTCAATTCAGGAGCCACAAGAACCCTTGGTCCAAACGTAAGCACAACTTACCCTTTAGGATATTTCAGAGAAGATTATAACTACACGGCAAATGCAAACCAAGATTATTTAGATGAACACAATGGTAGGTTTTGCATCACTCCTGAATACCCTGCTGGTATCTATTGCTATTTCGCTACAGTTGATGCAAATTGGAATTCCGCCTATCCTTATGTGGTTGGTCCAACTTTTTATGGAACAATTACAGCCTCAAAAGTCACTTCTATTCCAAATGGCACTATCACTTACACACCCTCAACTACTAGCATTGCAAACACAAATATTTCAACTCAAATAAATGTGTTTCCGAATCCTACAAGCGATTTATTAATCATTCAGTTGATAGACATCAATAAGGAAAATTTGAAAGTAGAATTGTTTGATATTAACGGGACATTGGTTGAAACAACAAATCTGTTTCAGGGCAGTACCATAGCTTATTTTGATACCAAAGCTTTGTATAGTGGACAATATTTTGTGAAGATTTCAAACGGCAATACAGTTACAACTAAAAGAGTGATAGTAACGAAGAACTAATTTTAAATGGCATACAGTTAAAAGGGAGTTGCGACTTAGATGGTCGCAACTCCCTTTTTTAATTTAGACATTCGTAACTACTAAGCACATGAGTAAGTTATATTAAAGAATGCATCAAAAACAGAGCAGGTATTTTTTACAGCATTATCTACTTTCCCCCAGCAAAGTCTCGCCCAAGCAGACCTTGCGTATCACTAAACACAAATTTACCATTATTCTCCAAAGCTTTTATACCATGTAATCTCATATCCTCTCTGCTTTTATCAAAGCAACGTCTTCAAGCGAAACGGTTGCTGTTAAGGATTTTGCGGGGAGGGGAAACATTGTGGCGAGGGAAATTTTTCACCAAAGTTAAGGCACCAAATTGCCTGTTGCGGTTCTGTTTTTGGAAAATAATATTCTTGAGCCATAATAATTGATATTAAAATTGTTGTAAAAACGATTTTAGAGGGGTTTTTAGCTAAAAAACAGGATTTTTCATCCTTTAGTTGTACGAAATTTTCCGTCTGGCGTACGGAATCTGCAATCCTCCGTACGGAATTTTCCGTCTGGCGTACGGAATCTGCAATCCTCCGTACGGAATTCTCCGTCTGGCGTACGGAATTTGCAATCCTCCGT
>CAZKHZ010000212.1:0-5169 GCA_964552715.1 uncultured Chitinophagaceae bacterium
TATATATTATCAAACCCCACTTGCAATTACCCAAAACATAATTAATATTTGCACCGCGAAAGAAGTGAGGGGACAAAGTGTCCCCTTTTATTTTGCCCGTAACGAATGGAAGTGAAGGAACAAATTGCGCAATGGCTACAACCACAACTTGAAGAAAAGGATGCTTTTCTGGTAGATGTGAAAGTTTTGTTGGGCGGAAAAAAGTTAGAAGTATATGTAGATACCGATAAAGGTATTGACATTTCAAGCTGTGCCGAGTTCAGCCGTTTGATAGAAAAGAACTTAGATGGCGCTGGTATAGTTCCCGAAAACTACACTTTAGATGTTAGCTCACCTGGCATGACCAATCCGCTGAAAGTTCCCCGCCAATACAAGAAGCGAATCGGAAGGATTTTGGAAGTGTGGCAGAATGATGGAACATTTATTGAAGGAATTTTAAAGGAAGCTACCGACACTAATATTGTTCTTGAAAAAGTGATTAAGGAAAAAAAGAAACCAAAAAAGAAAGACCTTCAACTTGAACCCGAAACACCCACAACATACAATATCAATCACAGCGATATAAAAAAGGCATTAATACAATTAAATTGGTAAAACAGTAGTATGAATAGTATTGAATTAATTGATTCGTTCTCGGAGTTTAAGCAACTTAAAAACATTGACCGTCCAACCATGATGAAGGTGTTGGAAGATGTATTTCGTTCATTGCTTAGAAAAAAATATGGAGAAAGTGACAACTTCGACATTATCGTAAATACCGATAAAGGAGATTTGGAAATTTGGCACCGCAGAACAATTGTGGAAGACGGAACAGTAGAAAATCCTTATGAGCAAATTGCACTTTCTGAAGCAAAGAAAATTGAAGAAGACTTTGAAATAGGTGAAGAAACTTACGAAAAAATTGAGTTAGAAAGCTTTGGCAGACGTTCGGTTTTGGCGGCTCGTCAAACACTTGTAAGTCGCATTTTAGACTTAGAGAAAGATGAAGTTTACCGCAAATACAAAGACCGTGTGGGCGATGTGGTAAGTGCAGAGGTTTATCAAATATGGAAAAAAGAAACCTTGCTTTTGGACGAAGAAGGCAATGAACTTTTGCTTCCCAAAACAGATACCATCAAAATGGATTTCTTTAAAAAAGGAGAAACCGTTCGTGCAGTTATCAAGCGTGTAGATTTGCGAAACAACACACCCGTAATTATTCTTTCTCGCACCGACCCTTCTTTCTTAGCTAAATTATTAGAGCAGGAAGTTCCCGAGATTTTTGATGGCTTGATTGTTATCAAAAACATTGTGCGCGAACCGGGCGAAAAAGCTAAAGTAGTAGTAGAATCATTTGATGACCGTATTGACCCTGTAGGTGCTTGTGTAGGTGTAAAAGGTTCTCGTATTCACGGCATAGTGCGCGAGTTGAAAAATGAAAATATTGACATCATCAACTACACTACCAATTTAAATTTGATGGTGCAAAGAGCTTTAGCTCCTGCAAAGATTTCGTCAATGGATATTAACCAAGATCGCAAACGCATCTACGTTTACTTAAAGCCCGATCAGGTAAGTTTGGCGATTGGTAAAAAAGGAGTAAACATCAAGCTTGCTAGCAAATTAGTAGGCTACGAATTGGATGTGTATCGCGAAGGCGATGAGGTTGGCGATGACTTTGACATTGATTTGGAAGAATTTAGCGATGAAATTGACCAATGGATGTTGGATGAGTTGAAAAAAATTGGTTGTGATACTGCGCGTAACGTGTTAGACTTGAGCGAGGATGAATTAGTGCGCAGAACCGACTTAGAGGAAGAAACCATCAAGGAAATCCGCAAGATTCTTGAAGCAGAATTCCAAGCCAAATAAAACTATGGCAACTAGCCCACTTCAGTCCTGCAAAGCGATGTATAACTATATGTAGATTTAATTTCCACATATTATCTCGCTGATTGTTTCCGGCAGGAAAGAAGTTTTTCATTAACAGGAAGCAGGGAGAAAAATATGTCAGAAATTAAAGCAATACGCTTGGCAGCTGCAGCCACACAGTACAATGTTGGCGCAGACCACATTATTAAAAAACTAACCGAAAGCGGTTTCACGGTGCCCAATACACCGTCCACAAAGCTTTCGGTGGAAATGGTGGAAGTGCTTGAAAAAGCATTCAATAAAGACCGTGCAATGAAGCTAGAGGCCGAAGGCATGAATGCCGAAAAGCCTAAAAAGGAAGTTGTTGAAGCTGAAACTGCTGCTGCGGCAAAGGCAAAAGCAAAAGCAAGAGAGCGCGAAGAAGAACCAGATATACTAATCACTTCTAACAAAATTTCGGCACCTCATAAAGAGCACACTCCGGTTGAGAAAAAAGTAACTAAACCGGTTGAAGTAAAAGAGCCTGTTGTAGAAAAGGTAGAAGAAGCTATAGTGGCAGAAGAGCCAGTAATAGAAGCTAAAAAGAGCAGCAAATCTAAGTTTGAAGTAAAAGTGGTTGGCAAAGTAGAATTGCCAATTAAGGGAAGAAAAAAGAAAACTGAGGTTGTTGTAGTAGAAGAAACACCTGCTAAAGAAGAAGTTGTTATAGAAGAAACACAACCACAAGCAGAAGCAGTTCAAGAGGTGTTACAGGTATTGGAACCAGAATCAGCACCTGCAGCACCTATAGAAGTTGTAAAAGTGAAAGAGGTTGAAAAGCCAGACGCAAACTTCATTGTTAGGAAAAGGGTAGAGCTTGCGGGTCCCAAAATTATGGGCAGGGTTGTGTTAGATGACCCTAAGAAAAAGGAAGAAAAAAAGGAAGAAAAAAAGGAAGAGAAGAAAGAAGAGAAAAAACCAGTTGACAAAAAACCTCGCGAGCGTAAAAGAATAGTTCGCAACGAACAGCGCAAGCCGGTAGAGTTTGATACAGAGCATGAAAAGAAAGTAAAAAACTTCCGCGAAAAAGAGGAACGTAGAAAAGCAGCAGGAATTCCAGATCCGAAACCGGGTGGTGCAGCTCCAGAGATTACCGAAAAACAGATTGAAGATAAAATTCGCGCTACGATGGCGAAGATACAGTCGCAAACATCTAAGAGCGACCGTAGCAAAATGCGCAGAGGTAAGCGCGAAGCCAATCAGGAAAAATTAGCAGCACAGTTGGATGGTGTTGACAATAGCAAACTTCAAATCACAGAGTTTATTTCTGTAAGCGAGTTGGCAAGTTTAATGAATGTGCCACCTGTAAAAGTTATTCAAACCTGCATGAGTTTGGGTGTTATTGTATCCATCAATCAACGTTTGGATGCTGAGATTATAGAGTTGGTAGCATCAGAACATGGCTTTGAAGTTGAATTTATTTCTGTGCAAGACCAATCAGATTTTGTAGAGGAAGAAGCTGATAAACCAGAAGATTTAATTCAACGTGCACCAATTGTTACCATCATGGGTCACGTTGACCACGGTAAAACTTCCTTGCTTGATTATATTCGTAAAACAAATGTGGTGGCAAAAGAAGCTGGGGGTATCACGCAGCACATTGGTGCTTATGAGGTTACCACTAGTGCCGGAAAAAGAATCACTTTCTTAGATACACCGGGTCACGAAGCCTTTACGGCAATGCGTGCGCGTGGTGCAAAAGTTACAGACGTTGCCGTGATAGTGGTGGCTGCCGATGATGCGGTGATGCCACAAACTAAAGAGGCTATTAACCATGCACAAAGTGCTAACGTGCCGATGATTTTCGCCATCAACAAGGTGGACAAAGATGGTTCAAATCCTGAGAAGATTCGCGAGCAGCTTTCGGGCATGAATATTCTTGTGGAAGAGTGGGGCGGTAAATTCCAGAGTCAGGAGATTTCAGCTAAAAAAGGTTTGAATATAGATTCCTTGCTAGATAAGATTTTGCTGGAGTCCGAATTATTGGATTTGAAAGCCAATCCTACAAAAGCTGCCATGGGTACTATTGTGGAGGCTTCGTTAGATAAAGGTAGAGGATATGTAGCAACCATTTTGGTACAAGCTGGAACGATGCACGTTGGAGATATTATTGTCTGCGGTCCGTTTTATGGTAAAGTAAAAGCCATGTTTGACCATATTGGCACTAAAAAGAAAGAAGCGGGTCCTTCGGTGCCTGTGCAAATTCTTGGTTTGAATGGCGCGCCTCAGGCGGGTGAAAAATTCAGAGTGTTTGCTAATGAGCAAGATGCCAAGAATCAAGCACAAAAACGCGCACAGTTAGAGCGCGAAACAAGTATCCGTACTAAGAAACACATCACATTGGATGAGATTGGAAGACGATTGGCTTTGGGTACTTTCAAAGAGCTTAACCTTATCATTAAAGGTGATGTGGACGGCTCTGTGGAAGCCTTGGCAGATTCATTGTTGAAATTATCTACTGAAGAAATTCACGTGAAGGTAATACACAAAGGTGTGGGGCAGATTTCTGAATCGGATATTAACCTTGCTGTAGCTTCGGATGCTATCGTAATCGGCTTTAACGTTAGGCCATCATTAAATGCAAAGCGCATTGCAGAGAATGAGAACATTGAGGTGAAATTATACTCCATCATTTACAACGCCATCGAAGAGATTAAGAGCGCGATGGAAGGCTTGTTGGAACCTAAGGTGGAAGAAAAAGTTATCGGTAACATTGAGGTTAAACAAGTATTCAATATTACCAAGGTGGGAACCATTGCAGGTTGCTACATGAAGGATGGAAGAATTTATCGCAACTCTAAAGTTCGTGTTATTCGCGATGGAATTGTGATGCATACTGGCACATTGGTTGCTTTAAAACGCTTTAAAGATGAGGTGAAAGAAGTAGTAGCTGGCATGGAATGCGGTCTTCAAATAAAGGACTACCAAGATATGCAGGTGAACGACTTAATAGAGGTGTTTGAGGAAATTGAAGTGGCAAGAAAGCTGTAGATTCTGTTTATTAAATAGAAAAAAAAGAGGGTATATTCTTAATTGAATGACCCTTTTTTTTGTTTATCAAAAACATAAATTAATGTTGAAGTATAATTATGGGGCTCCCCATTGCCCAGTTAATATTGATGTAGGTTCGGGTAAAATGCTACAAATCTTCACTCGTTCATCACTGTAGTCTTTTCGCTGTATCCCTTACGTACATCCTCAGCAGCATTTTTTTGCCTAAACCTATAACGTGGCTGCACATCCATCAAAAGAGCAGAAAAACTATCCGTGCTTGCGGTT
>CAZKHZ010000213.1:0-5061 GCA_964552715.1 uncultured Chitinophagaceae bacterium
TGAACGTTTTCAAATCATCAGCAAGCTCCAAACCACCAATGTCGCCTGCGTGCCATATCTCATCCACTTGGGCAAAATGTTCAAACACTTTTTCGTCCATGTAGCCATGTGTGTCGCTAATTAAACCAATGCGTGTCAAACTATATGCTGTTTAAAGTATTCAACAATATCCTCAAAAGCATCGGGAGCAAACCATTGCACATTATCATCCTTTTTGAACCATGTCATTTGCCTTTTGGCATAGTTACGCGTGTTCTTTTTTATTAGTTCAATAGCCCCGGGCAAGCTAATTTTATCTTCTATCACATCAAACAGTTCTTCGTAGCCTACGGTATTGAGCGCAGGCTTTTTTTTGTGCAAATACAAGTCTTTCACTTCTTCCATCAGTCCATTTTCCATCATGGCATCTACCCTATTGTTGATGCGCGCGAACAATGCTTCGCGCGGCAACTCTAAGCCCACCTTTATTATATTAAATGGTCGCTCGGTCTTTTTGCCAATGCGCTGCTCCGAATATTTTTTGCCTGTAGAGTAGATAATTTCCAGCGCGCGCTTCAAGCGAACGGGATTCTTTCTATCTACCTTCTCAAAATATTCAGGGTCTAATCGCTCTACTTCGTTTTGCAGCCACTCTAAGGTTTGGGTGTTTAAAAACTTTCGTGCTGTGTAAACATTGGCATCGCTTTCTTCTTTGTTTCCTGCTGCATTGCTAAAGGAATCGAAACCACTGCACACGGCATTTATAAATAATCCTGCACCACCCACCATCACTGCAATGCTATTTGCTTTGAAGTATTGCTCTAAAAAATCCAGCACTTCTACTTCATACTTTCCAGCACTATAACTCTTGCGGTGGATAGAAATGTTGTTTACAAAATGATGAGGCACGGCAGCCAATTCCTGCGCACTTGGCTTTGCGGTGCCAATATTCATTTCGGTATAAAACTGCCTTGAATCTGCCGAGACTATCTCAGCCGAAAAAGCTTGCGCAACTTTGATGGAAAGTGCGGTTTTGCCAACTGCGGTGGCACCACAGATGACCAATAAGTTGCTTTTGTTTTTTGCGGAGCTATTGTTCATGATTATTGCCATGCAATATTTCAATTTTTATCCGAGAGTTTTATTGCGCTACTTTGTTGCTGCCTAGAATTTTCATTTTGCAAAACAAATCTCCCTTAAAAGCATTTAATAATAATGTTCAGCGATAACTTTTTACTGAAACGCGCTTCTCCCTTTTACCAATTGCTGGCATCTGGTTTGCTAGCAGTGTTGGCAATGATTACCTGTAGGGTTTTTATTGCGGGCAATGCGTTTGAATATTCTGGTGCATTTATTGGCATCGTGTTCTTTGCACTTATTAACTCTGTTATCAGTGTGTTTCATTCCTCATTTAAAGCTTACACTTTACCTTCTTATGGTCTTTACTTTCTGCTTGCTGCCGTTTTGTTGCTTGCTGCCAAAGCGTTAACGGGCATCAGCATTTGGAGCCTTGCGGAGTATCGGTTTATGTTTACTTCTGTTACAATTTTCTACTTGGTAACCAGTGTTTTGGTGCGCGTGATTCGTGGCATATATGAGTTTGCCGAAAATGAAGATGTGATAGAATAATAAACTTCTCCACACGTCCTCTTACCAAACGCTTGTTTGGTAAAAAATAAGTTTTAGCTTCGTTATCCGTTTTAATTAAATTAAGCGCATGAAAACACAAACATTATTTCTCTTACTTGCTTTTATGCTTGTTGGCAATGTATTGATTGCTCAGAGCAAGTATGATTATACTTCTACTATGTCAACGGAAGGTGATAATATGAAATACGCTTGGGTAGTAATTGAAGGCAGAAGTGATGAAGCTAAAATGGATAAGTTAGAGGTTCAAACGGTTAATAAAACAGCGTTTTTAGCTGGCGTACAGGGCTTAATAAAGCAATTAGAAAGAGGTGGATAGGAATTGTTTCATGCAAAAAAACCGATGATATATTTTAGCAGACTAAAGAAGTAACAAATGAATTGGCAAAACTACATACATAGCAATCCTGAAATACTGATAGGAAAACCTGTTATTAAAGGTACGAGAATATCTGTGGAGTTAATTTTAGAGTTGTTTGAGCAAAGTTGGACAAGAGAAATGATTTTAGAGAGTTATCCAAAACTTACAGAAGATGACTTGGTGGCTGTATTTGCTTACCTGAGAGAATGTGTTCAACATGAATTGTTTTTCCCAATTACCAAAACCAACTAATGAAATTTCTTGCAAACGAAAACTTTCCAATCCCTTCTGTAAAATTGTTGCAAGACAATGGGTTGGATGTTATTTGTGTGCAGGATGCGAAGCCTTCAATTTCTGATAAGGATGTATTGTTATGGGCATTAGACACAGACCGAATTATTTTAACCTTCGATAAAGACTATGGTGAAATAGTATTCAGAAATAAGTTGGCTTGTCCCGTTGTTTTCTTTAGAAAAAAGGGCGATAAACCGACTGATGCAGCACACGAATTATTAGCACTGGTTAACAAAATTGACCTAAGCAAAAAGTTCACAGTAATTGATAAAACCGGAATCAGACAAAGGGAACTCAACTTTTAATCAAAAATCATTCAATAATAATCAATCAATAAAATGGAAACAACAACAGAAAAACGAGCGGTGAATGTAACTCCCGCCAAAGCACGCAAGGTGAAAACCGTGGCGGTGTTGGGTTCTGGTGTAATGGGCAGCCGTATTGCCCTGCACTGTGCCAACATTGGCTTAAAGGTGGTTCTACTGGACATCGTGCCTTTTAACCTAAGCGAAGAGGACGCAAAGAAACCTGCCCTTCGCAACAAAATTGTAAACGACTCTTTGGCTTTTGCTTTAAAAAGCAATCCGAATCCATCTTACGACAAAGCTTTTGCTTCGCGCATCAAAACGGGCAACTTTGACGATAACATGGCTTGGATTAAAGAAGCTGACTGGGTAATTGAAGTAGTTATGGAGCGTCTCGACATCAAACAACAAGTGTTTGAGAAAGTAGAGAAATTTCGCAAGCCTGGCACTTTGATTTCTTCTAACACTTCGGGCATTCCTATCCACTTGATGGCTGAAGGCAGAAGCGATGATTTTAAAGCGCATTTCTGTGGCACACACTTCTTCAATCCTCCGCGCTATTTGCGTTTGTTGGAAGTGATTCCAACTGCACACACTTCTCCTGAAGTAATTGATTTCTTCATGCACTTTGGCGATTTGTTTTTGGGTAAACAAACGGTGTTGTGCAAAGACACGCCTGCTTTTATTGCCAACCGCGTTGGTGTGTTCAGCATCGGTGCTGTTATCAAATTGATGCAAGAAATGGATATGACGGTAGATGAAGTGGATGCTTTGACAGGCACTTTAATTGGCAAACCTAAGTCGGCAACTTTCCGCACTACGGATGTGGTTGGTTTAGACACCATGATTAAAGTAATGAAAGGTGCTTACGACAACTTGCCAAACGATGAATATCGCGATGTATTCCAGTTGCCCGAGTGGATTTTGAAAATGGATGAAAACAAATGGCATGGTGATAAAACCGGTCAAGGATTTTTCAAGAAAACAAAAGATGCCAAAGGCAAAAAGTCGTTTGAAACTTTAGACTGGAAAACATTTGAATACAAGCCTTCGGCAAAAACAAAATCGGCAACTACCGAGATTGGCAAAAACATCGAAGACTTGCCGAAGCGTTTGAAAGCAGTTGCTGCTTCCACCGATAAGCATGGCGATTTCTTGCGCAAACTTTCTTTCTATGTAAATAGCTATGTGAGCTTGCGTATTCCTGAAATTTCTGACGAGTTGTATCGTATTGACGATGCGATGCGCGCAGGTTTTGGTTGGGAACTAGGTCCTTTTGAGCAATGGGACATTGTAGGCGTTGCGGCTACCGTTGAAAAAATGAAAGCTGCCGGATTCAAATTGGGTGCTTGGGTAGAGGAATTCCTTGCTGCGGGTAACACTAATTTCTACAAAATAGAAAACGGCAAACGCTTGTACTACGATATTCCTGCTAAGAGTTACAAGACAATTCCAGGAAGAGAATCATTTATCATTCTTTCAGATATTCAATCTTCTACCAAACCACTTTGGAAAAACAGCGGTGCAAGAATTGACGACTTAGGTGATGGTGTGTTAAACGTTTCATGGAATACCAAAATGAACTCGCTTGGTGGCGAAGTGTTGGAAGCTATCAACAAAGGTATTGACCTTGCCGAAACTCAAGGTTGGAAAGGTGTTGTGTTGGGGCATCCCGGCACAAACTTTAGCGCAGGTGCTAACCTTGCCATGATATTTATGATGGCGATTGAACAGGATTACGATGAATTGGACTTTGCCGTTCGCGCATTCCAAAACACTACTATGCGTTTGCGTTATTCTTCTATTCCTGTAGTAAGTGCTATTAAGGGCTTAACACTTGGTGGCGGTTGCGAAATTGCTATGCACAGCGATAGCGCAGTAGCACAAGCAGAAACTTACATTGGCTTGGTAGAAGTTGGTGTGGGCTTGATTCCAGGCGGTGGCGGCACTAAAGAGTTGGCTTTGCGCGCCAGCGATGCATACTACGCAGGCGATACGCAAATCACACAATTAGCTGAACGTTTTAGTGCCATAGCAACTGCTAAAGTAGCTACATCAGCACAAGAAGGTTTCACTATTGGTGTGTTGGATGCTAAAAAAGATTTCATAGTGATGAATTCAGACCGCCATATTGCCGAGGCAAAAGAAAAAGCATTGCAATTGTTTAATGATGGTTACACCCAACCTATTCAACGTCAAGACATCACGGTGTTAGGCAGAACTGGTTTGGGAGCATTGTATGCAGGTGCAGCCTCTTTTCGTGTAGGTAAATATGCCAGCGAACATGATGAAAAGATTGCACGCAAAATTGCCTATGTACTTTGTGGTGGTGACCTTACTTCAGAATCAAAAGTGAGCGAGCAATATCTATTGGATTTAGAAAGAGAGGCTTTCTTGCAATTGTGTGGTGAGAAGAAAACACTGGAAAGAATTCAATCAATATTGACAACCGGAAAACCATTGAGAAACTAGAAT